>JAHFTI010000060.1 GCA_023265535.1 Opitutaceae bacterium | reverse complement strand
CGGACCAGGCGGCCCTCCGCCCACTCGAGGTCGACGACGGAGCCGCCGCGGGCGCGCAGGCCCTTGACGAAGCCCGTCGGCCAGACCTTGGGCAGGGCGGGCAGGAGCTGCAGCTCGCCAAGGTGGCTCTGCAGCAGCATCTCGCAGATGCCCGCGGTCGCGGCGAAGTTGCCGTCGATCTGGAACGGGGGATGCGCATCGAAGAGGTTCAGGTAGCTGCCGCCGCCGGCCTCGCCCTTCGTGTCGGTCTGCACGGCCGGCACATAGCGCAGCTGGCGCTGGAGGATGCGCCAGGCGTGGTCGCCGTCCAGGAAACGCGCCCAGAAACTGATCTTCCAGCCGAGCGACCAGCCGGTGCCGTCGTCGCCGCGGAAGTTGAGCGAGACCTGCGCGGCCTTGAAGAGCTCCGGCGTGCGCGGGGTGATCTGGGTGCCCGGGTACACGCCCCAGAGGTGCGAGACGTGCCGGTGGGTGTCCTTGGGATTGTCGAGGTCCTGCATCCACTCCTGCAGCTGCCCGTGGCGGCCGATGCGGTCGGGGGCGATGCGTGCGCGGGTGGCGTCGAGCCTGGCGGCGAACTCCGTATCCACTCCGAGGATACGCGCGGCGGCGGCGGTGTCGGCGAGGAGCTCGCGGATGATCTGGTGGTCCATGGCGGGCCCCATGACGAGGCCGCCGTGCTCGGGGGAGTTTGAGGGGCCGCTCACGAGCAGGCCGGTGGCCGGATCCTCGTCGAGGGTGTCCAGGAAGAACTGCGCGGCGTCGCGCATGTAGGGGTAGGCGTCGCGCTCGAGGAAGCCGCGGTCCGGGGCGTGGAGGTAGTGTTCCCAGAGGTGCTTGCACAGCCAGACGCCGCCAGTGGGCCAGATGCCGTGGTTGGAGGCGTTGATGGGGGCGGTGCCGCGCCACAGGTCGGTGTTGTGGTGCAGCACCCAGCCCTGGGCGCCGTAATGGGCGCGGGCGGTCTTGCGGCCGCTCTCGGCCACCTCGCGGATGAGGGTGAAGAGCGGGCCGGTGCACTCGGGGAGCGCGGCGACCTCCGCGGGCCAGTAGTTCATCTGGAGGTTGATGTTGGTCGTGTACTTGCTGCCCCAGGGCGGGTTCACGCGGTCGTTCCAGATGCCCTGGAGGTTCGCGGCCTGGTCGCCCTCGCGGCTGCTGGCGATGAGCAGGTAGCGCCCGTACTGGAAGGCCAGCGCGGGGAGCGCGGGATCGCCCGACTTGTCGGCGGCCTGCAGGCGCTCGTCGGTGGGGAGCGAGGCGGCGGGGCTTTGTCCCAGGTTTATGGATACACGCCGGAAGAGTGCGCGGTGGTCGGCCTGGTGGCGCGCCAGCAGCTCCGCGTAGGGGCGCGCGGCGGCGACCTCGAGGGCTCCGTCGGCGAGGGCCTCCGCATTGCCCGAGATGTCGAGGTAGTTGACGAAGCTGGTGGCGGCGCTCAGCAGCACGGTCACGGCGTTGGCGCCGGTGAAGCGCACGCCGTCCTCGCCGGCCGTCACGGTGCCGCCCTCGGCGATCACGCGCAGCTTCATGGCGAAGCGCAGGCCGTCGTCAGCCACGCGCCACACGATGCCGACCTGGTTGGGCTGGGAGACCTGGACGGAGGAGGAGCCGTGCGGGCTGGCCAGGCGGAGCACGCCGCTGAGGACGCCGGGCTGGTCGGCCGTGAGGCGCTGCACGATGACACGGTCGGGATGGCTCGAGAACACCTCGCGCGAGTGGTTCACGCCGCCGGACGTGTAGCGCACGCGGGCCACGGCGCCGTCGAGGTCGAGCTCGCGGCGGTAGCCGTGGGCCCGTTCGTGGCCGGGGAGGGAAAGGAGCAGGTCGCCGAGGGGAAGGTAACGTTCCTGGCGCAGCGGCTCGCTCATGAACTCGCGCATGGCCAGGTCCTCGGCCTCCTTCTGCTTGCCGGCGCGCAGCAGCTCGCGCAGCTGGGCGAGGTGGCGCACCGCGCCCTCGTTCTGGTACTCGTGGGGCTTGCCGCTCCAGAGGCTGTCCTCGTTGAGCTGGAGGCGCTCCTCCGCGAGGCCGCCGAAGACCATCGCCCCCAGGCGACCGTTGCCCACGGGAAGGGCCTCGACCCAGGCGCGGGCGGGCTGGCGATACCACAGGCCGTTGAAAGCGGCACCGGGGCCCTCGGCGGGCAGGGTGAGCTCGCCGCCACAGGGCACAGGGGCCGGGGCGGAGGCTGCCGGGGAAGAGACCCCAGAGGAGGAGGCCGACGCAGGGGCGACAACGGAAGCGCCACCAGGAGCCGAGACTGTGGCGGCAGGCGTGGAGGCTGCGCCAGCGGCGGCGGCGGGCGCCGACACAGACTTCATGCCCAGGGTCGACTTGAGCCAGGCGATGGCCTTGTCCATGTGGCCGGGCATGGCTTTCTCGTAGGAGTTCAGGCGATGCACCGCACCGGGCAGGACCCAGACCTCGCAACGGCCCTCGAAGCCGCGGATGCGGGATTGGAGGTTGAACGATTGCACGAGGGGCACGGTCTTGTCCGCGTCGCCATGCAGCAGCAGGAAGGGGGGCAGGCCACCCTTCCCATTGGTGCCCACCCTCATGAGGGTGCAGTTTTTGCGGAGGACCTCGAGGAAGGCCGGATCGGGAGTCTGGTCGTGGTCAAAGAGGGCCTGCAGCGACTTGCTCACGCCCTGGCGCCTCTCCAGCTCCTGCTCAAAGTCGGTGACGGCGGCCAGGCCGATCACGGCCTGCACGCGCGTCTCGGGAGTGGAGGTGACCGCGGCGAAGGTGGCGAGGTGGCCGCCCGCCGAGTGCCCCATGAGCACCACGCGCGAGGGATCGCCCGAAAGCTCGGCGGCGTGGGCCTTCACCCAGCGAAGGGCCGTATTCACATCGTCGATACAGGCCGGCCAGCGGTGCCTGGGCGCGAGGCGGTAGTTGATCGAGACCCAGCTGAAGCCGGCCTGGCGCAGCGGCTCCAGCCAATGCACGATGTCCTGGCGCTTGTCCCCGCCCATCCAGCCGCCGCCATGCACCATGACGACGATGGGGTGCGGGCCAGGTCCGTCCGGGATGCCGGCATCCAGGAGCAGCTTCTCGCCGCCGGCCTCGCCGTAGACGATGTCATTGCGCAACTCGGCGCGCAGGAGCGCGGGCAGCAGCAGGCAAAGGGAGAGGAGCAGGAGCCGGGGACTGGGGAGACGCATGGGAAAGAGGGGGCGAGAGGGATGCTTGCCCCGCATGACGCCGACATCAAGGACTCGGTCACGCTCATTGTTGAAAAAAGGAGACACCCCGAAGGCCTTGCCTGCGAGGCCCCTCTGCCACAGTGGATCCGCGCCTCGGCTGGCCGCGCCACAAGGGGTCAGGTCTTTACAGTTTACACGCAACCGAGGCGCGCCTCGGTTGCGTGTAAACTGTAAAGACCTGACCCCAAGCCCGCCTCGGCTGACCCCAAGCCAGGATCAAGCGGGCCTAGAGTGAGGGCTTGCGGCCGAGGGCGCGATCCCTGGAGGAGGGGAAATGCAGGGTCTGGGTCACCCGCACCGCCGTCGGCGCTCCCTTGGAAAGCGGCGGCTCGTAGCGCGCGGCGCTGACGGCCTCCAGCACCGCCCTCTCGAGTCGCAGGTCGGGACACTTGCCCACCTTGATGAAGCGGGGACGGCCCGTGGCATCCACAATGACCTCGACGCCCACGGATTGCCGCAGGAAGACCTCGTCGGCGGGACGCGGATCGGAGAGCTGGAGCGGCTGGAGCAGGACCAGGCCGCGGTCGAGGTCGGGAAGGGTGAGCAGGCGGGGGCCCTGCCCCGCGGGCAGGGGCGCGCCGGCCTCCCGCAGAAGGGCCTCGCACTTGGACGCCCCCTGAAAGCCGGCCACCTCGAGCAGCGACCAGCCACCCTCGAGCGGCCGCGAGACGCTCCAGCCCTGGTTGAGCAGGGAGCGGAGCGCGGTCGCCAGGTCGAGGCGCAGCGACACCTCGATGAGCTCCCCCACCCTCGGGCTCTCGATGGGGAGGCGGGCACCGCCCTGCAGCAGGACCGAGGCGCAGGACTTGTTGCCCGCGAGCAGGGCGCACGAAAGCGGGCTGAGCCCCTGCGCGTCGGGAAGCTCGACCGGGGCACCGGCGCGCAGGAGCAGGGTGATCATCTCGGGCATGTTGCCGCGCACGGCGAGGTGCAGAAGCGTGTCGCCATCGGCCCGGCGCGCCTGGGGCTTTGCACCCGAGCGCAGCAGTTCGCGGCCGAAGCCGGCGTTGCGCGCAAGCACGGCCAGCTCGAGGGGCCCCGCGCCGGCGGCGTTGCGGGCCTCGGGCGGCGCGCCCGCATCGAGAAGCAGGCGGGCCAGCCCGGCGGAGCCCGCGGGGGCGGAGACCAGCAGGGCCTCGCCACCCAGCTCGGGCGCCGTGACCCGCAGCCCCTGGCGCAGCAGCTGGGAAACCGACGCCTCATCACCGCGCGCGCAGCAGCGCAGGAAGGCTGCGCGCAGGGCGGCGGAGGAGAGCAGCGGAGGGGCGGGCTTCTCGCCGAGCAGGGCCGAGGCCACGCGCCTGTGCCCGGCGTCGAGCGCCGCCGCCAGCTCGGCCGAAAGGGAATCAGTATCCACATTTCCATTACCCTTGAGGGCAAGCTCCACGCAGGCGTGGTGTCCGCGCGCGGCTGCCAGCGAGAGGGGCGAAGGCACGCCGGCCTTGTCAGGCTGCAGGGCCTTCGCGGCGGGCACGGCCTCGAGGAGGAGCAGGAGCGCCTGCTCCCGTCCGTTGCGGGCGGCATGGTGCAGGGGCGTGAAGCCGCCCGAGTCGGCCTGGAGCGCGCTTTCGCGCGCGGCCGCCAGCAGCAGGGGAATGCAGCGCGTGGCCCCCGCCTCCGCGCACAGCGCCAGCAGGGTCATCCCGTGGCGGTCGCCGGGGCGCGGGTCGAGGCCCTCCTCGATGAGCACCGCCAGCTGCTCCACATGTCCGATGAGGCAGAGATTCCAGGCCACCTGCAGGGCGGGCTTCTCAAAACGCGCCCGTGGCGGCACGAAGCCCTCGCCCGCGAGCAGCAGCAGGGCCGGACGCCCGCCCATCTCCTCCTCCTTCAGGAAAAAATGCAGGTCGGCGGGGACGGCCTCGCCAGCCCCCACGCGGTGCACCTGGACCTGCGTGGCCCGGTCTCCCACCACCCAGCCGGTCACCAGGAGCCCGGGGCCCTTGGAGAGGTTCGGCCAGAGCTCGGCGAGCAGGGCGGGCACCAAGGCCCCGCCCGGGCCGGTGGCTGCCGGGGAGCCGAGGCTCAGGGTCGCGGTCCCCACCAACTCGGGACGCGACTTGCGCGCCTCCTCGCTGCGACGGAAGACCGCATAGGGGGGGGACCATTCGGCGAGAGCCGGCGCATCCGCCACCTCGCCGCGCAATTCCCAGCCGCCTCCCTCCCCCAGGGGAAGCCGTCGCCCGGGGACGCCGCCCACCAGGCGCCCGTTCTCAAACGCGGACACCTCCGCCATGCCGGCGGCGCCCGTGCACCAGAGCGAGGGATCGGCGTGCAGAAGCGCGCCGCCGGTGACGGAGGCGGCGGCCAGGAGGAGGCATAGGCGGGAAAACACAGTCATGCGGGTAGGGCTCGGCGTCAGTTGAGCGAAAAAAAGATCGGCACCTGCATGTCCACGGGCACCGGAACACCCTTGGCCTTGCCAGGCTTGAATTTCCATTGCTTCACACAATCGAGGGCCGGCTTGTTGAACTCAATGCCCGAGGTGCGCACCACGCGTGCATTGATCACCTCACCCTTCTCGTCGACGGTGAAGGCGAGCAGCACCTGGGCCGTCTGCCCGCGCATGCGCGCAGAGGTGGGATATTCCGGCGGCACCTGCCTGATGGGCTGCGGCATCTGGTCCGCGACAGGGCGGGCCTCCCGTCGCTCCTTCGCGGAGGGAAACTTGATCTCCCGCTGGACCCAGGTGGCCACGGGTTTGCCGCCACGGGTGGGCGGCGTGAAACGCCAGGTGTCCACGGTGTCGAAGAGCCCCAGGCACAGGAGAGGGTCGACGCATTCGTCGATCAGGGTGAAGCAGGCCTGCCCCTTGGAATCCACGAGCACGCGCACCTTGAGCACGGCCCCCTTGGCTGCGAGTTGTTCGGGGCGCGGATCCGCGGGCGGACGGCCCGAAAGGAACTTGAGGCCCGGGTCTATCTCGGAGCCGCGCACGAAGACGTCGGGGACTCGCTCATCCCACTTTGCCCCGGCCTCATCCAGGATGGCGACACAGCGCTCCGCCTTCGCCAGCTGGGCGAGGCGACGCAGCGGCCAGCCGCCTGTGCCCTTGAAATCCGCCGGAAGGCCATCCTGCAGCAGCTGGGCCAGCAACTCCGCCTGGTCTCCACGCAGGAGGGACTCGGTAATCGGTGAGATGTGATGCGCCTTGGGATCCAGCCTGGCTCCTGCCTTCACGAAGGGCTCGACGCACTCCCAGGCGCCGATCAGCACGGCAAAATCAAGGGGCGTCAGGCCATGCCTGTTTTTCACGGTGGTGGGAGCCCCCGCGGCGAGCAACTCCTTCACGAGCTCATACTTCTGGGTAAAGATGGCGGCATGCAGCGGGGTCTGCCCCGCCTTGGATTGAACCGCCACCTTGGCCCCCGCGGCCAGCAGGGCGCGTGCGTAGGAGCTGTTGCCCGAGAGGCACGCCACCATCAGCGCAGTGTCCCCCTGGTGATCCTGCACATCAACCGACGCCCCCGCCTTGAGCAGCAGCTCGGCAAAGGCGGCATTGCCCTTGAAGGCAGCCCAGATGAGCGGATACCCACCATCGAAGGGCTCGACGGCCGAGAGGCCCTTGGAGAGATAGAAACGCGCCAGCCCAAGCCTGCCCTCGCGACACACGCTGAGAAAAACCCTGCGACAATTCTCGGAGGCAAAATCAATGTGGGCCCGCTTCCGGAGCAGCAGCTCGACAGCCGCCAGCTGCCCCTCGTTGAGCGCACCCACAAGCGCCGTGACATTGACATGAGTCGTCTCATCGATCGAAACGCGGCGTGCAAGGAGCGCCTCCATGGCATCCAGGTGGCCGCCCACTGCGGCGAGGTAGAGAGGGGAATCGAGCGACGGGTCGCGCCCATCGGTGGAGAGGCCGGAATCCAGGAGGAACTTCACCACCGGGCTGCGCCCGCGCTCGGCGGCAAGCTCGAGGGCGCTGCGCTGCTGGTCGCGGGCAGGCTTGAAACTCACCTTGCGTGCCTTGAGGACCTCAAGGCAGGCGACGGCACCCGAGAGGGCGGCGTGCTCGGCCAGGGAGCGCCCCTTGAGATCGCGGACATCCCCCTTCAGGCCGGCGTCGAGCAGGCGCGAAAGCGTGGTGGCATCATCCTTGACGACGGCGCGGAAAGCCTCGGCCAGGCCGGAGGGCACCCGGAAGGGGGTGGCCTTCACGAAGTGTCCCGCCCTCCAGGCGAGCAGCACCGGGTAGCCGCGGAGGCCGCCCACGTCCAGGTTGACCACTCCCTGAAACACGGCCGGCTCGTCCGCCTTGCGCCCACCCGGCCGCAGCGGGATGACCTGGCTGGGCTTGCCGTCCACCAGCCAGACGGCCAGGAGCAGGGAATCCTGCGCGGGAAGGCCGGGCCAGATCTCACCCACCTGGCTGGGCTGGACCTTGCCCTGGGAATCGGTGAGCTCCTTCGCCTGCAGGGAAAGCACAAGACGAGCCTCGGTGTCGGGATATTTGTCGAGGTCATCGACGCTGCTTCGGAGCAGCCTGTATTCAGGCCACCAATACGCCAGCTCGTCGAGGTCCTGCAGTTCGCCCTCAAGCGAGAACTTCATCCTGTCGAGGCCACCCTGCCAGCCGCCCAGCTGGGCGGTGGGGACCTCCGCATCCCCGTTGCGCACGCGAAGCTGCAACTCCGCCCGCAGGGGCAGGGCCAGGAAAAGGCCCAACAGGAAGGACAGGAACAGGCGGGCGGGGGCATGCATGGGGACCGGGGCGCTGTGTGGAGGGAGTGGCTGCAGGCAGGAAGAGGGAGACGGCAGGGGGCGCGGGGGCGGCAGGCGCGAGGACCAGCCGGGGCAAGCCAATCAAGGAACGGGAGTTGCCCTTGGCAACACGGATTAAATAAAACACCCCCCGCCTTTTCAGGCCAGGGGGTGGTTGCACTGCTTGGGTGTTGTTCGAAAGGAACGCTGCGGGCGGGGTTTGTTCCGCGCTCGCGGCGGAAAATCAGGGGAGGTGCTCAGGCGGCCAGGCGCAGGCTGCTCTTGGGGCAGCAGGCGGCGACGGCCCTCAGCCCGGTGCGGGAGCGCGGCAGGCGCAGCTGGGCGCGGGGGGCGTAGGAGCTGCAGACACCGAGGGCCATCCAGGCGACGACCGAGAGGGCGAGGCTGGCGGTGGAGGCGAAGCCGAAGCTGATGCTGAGAACGAAGGCGGCAGTGGTGAGGCCGGCGATGGAGAGGAGAATGCGGGAGGCGTTCATGTGTGTGATACTGTTGTTATCCAGAAAACCCGGCAGGCCGCGGAAAGTTGCAGATTTTGTTTTTTCCCTCTGAAAACCGGCGGCCGTGGGCGACAAAAAACCCCGCCTGGTCGAGGCGGGGTTGCGGGGGAGCGGGGGGGATCGGGAGCGGGGGCGGGGGCGAAGGTGCAGCTCAGGCGGCCAGGCGCAGGTGGCTCTTGTGGCAGCAGGCGGCGGCGATCAGGACGGCCTCGCGGCGGGGCAGGTGGCTGGTGACGCGCGGGCCGTATTCGGCGATGAAGGCGAGGCTCATCCAAAGGATGATCGTGGCCAGGAGCAGGCCGGTTGAGGCGAAGCCGAGGAAGATGCCGAGGGAGAAAGCAGCCGTGCTGACGCTGGCGATGGAGAGGAGGATGTTGGAGGTCTTCATGGGAGGGGGATTTGTAAGGGATTTGTGAGGTGAAGCGTTTCTACCTCGAAAACCCCGCACCTGCAGAAAAGTTGCAGCAATTGTTTTGCGCTACGCGCCGCCCCCTTGCGTCAGCCCGACCCGGGGGCCCATTCTCCCCTCTTGACTCTCCCGGCCCCGGAACGCTATGCCCTCAGCCCTTGATGCGAAACAATCTGCAGGCGCTACGACTTAGCTAGACGCACGATCCCAGGGCTCCGCGCTCCGTGCAGCGGACGATCGTGCGTCAGGTACGCCCGTTGGCAGACACGGCCAGGCAAGCATCCCGCCAGGCGCCGTTTTCAAACCTTTCGTCCGCAATCCCTTTTCAGTGTTTCGCCATGCAGTCCGCTCCCATCACCAAGTACCGGCCCTTCCCGCCGGTTGACCTGCCCAACCGACAATGGCCCTCGCGCACCCTCGCGCAGGCCCCCATCTGGTGCAGCGTCGACCTGCGCGACGGCAACCAGGCCCTCGCCCAGCCCATGAGCGTCGAGGAGAAGGTCGAATACTTCGAAATGCTCGTGAAGATCGGCTTCAAGGAGATCGAGCTCGGCTTCCCGTCGGCCTCCCAGATCGAGTTCGACTTCATACGCCGCCTCATCGACGAGAACCGCATCCCCGACGACGTCTCCATCCAGATCCTCTGCCAGTGCCGCGAGGAACTCATCGTGCGCTCGCTCGAGGCGCTGCGCGGTGCGAGGAACGTCATCTTCCACCTCTACAACTCCACCTCGCCCGCCCAGCGCAAATACGTGTTCGGCGCGCAGCGGGCGGACATCGTGGCCATCGCCACGCAGGGCATCCGCCTGCTCAGGCAGCACGCCGCGCCGCTCATCGCCGAGGGCACCCGCCTGCGCCTGGAGTACTCCCCGGAGAGCTTCACCTCCACCGAGCTCGATTTCGCGCTCGAGATCTGCGAGGCCGTCTCGGACGTCTGGGGCCCCACGCCGGACAACAAGATCATCCTCAACCTGCCGGCCACCGTCGAGTACGCCACGCCCAACGTGCATGCCGACCAGATCGAGTGGATCTGCACGCACCTCACGCGCCGCGACAGCACGATCATCTCGCTGCACACGCACAACGACCGCGGCACCGGCGTGGCCGCCACCGAGCTGGCCATGCTCGCCGGCGCCGACCGCGTCGAGGGCACGCTCTTCGGCAATGGCGAACGCACGGGCAACCTCGACATCGTCACCGTCGCCCTGAACCTCTACACGCACGGCATCGACCCGAAGCTCGACTTCGGCGACATCAACGGCATCCGCGAGGTCTATGAGCGCACCACGCGCATGGAGGTGCACCCGCGCCATCCCTACGCCGGCGAACTCGTCTTCACCGCCTTCAGCGGCTCCCACCAGGACGCCATCAAGAAGAGCTGGGAGAAGCAGGTCCCGGGCGCTCCCTGGGACGTGCTCTACATCCCGCTCGACCCGGCCGACATCGGCCGCAGCTACAAGGCGATCATCCGCATCAACTCCCAGTCGGGCAAGGGCGGCGTGGCCTACATCCTCGAGCACGAGTTCGGCTACCAGCTGCCCAAGCTCATGCACAAGGAGATCGGCCGGATCATCAACGACCTGGCCGACACCCGCGGCTCGGAGCTTTCCGTCGAGGACATCCACGGGGTCTTCCGCAGCGAGTACCTCGAGCGCGTCACGCCCGTCTCGATCGAGCACTTCAAGACGCTCGAGCGCGACAGCACCGTGCGCTGCGAGGCCGCCATCCTTCTCGAGGGGAAGCGCCTGGTCCTCGCCGCCGAGGGCAACGGCCCGATCGACGCCTTCGTGCGCGCCCTCCTGCAGGCGGGCCTGCCGCGCTTCGACGTCAACAGCTACTCGGAGCACTCGCTCGGCCAGGGCGCCGAGGCGCGGGCCGTGTCCTACATCCAGATCCGGACCGCCAAGGGCGGCCTCTTCTACGGCGCGGGCATCGACACCAACATCGAGCTCGCCTCGATCAAGGCCATCGTCAGCGCCCTGAACCGCTCCATCGCCCGCGGCTGAGGCCCGTTGTATCTAAATTTTAACTACAACAGAAAGACTGAACCACCAACGCACGGCGGTTTGGCACCCTTTGCCGCTGTAGCGGCACCCTCCGAAGCTGCGAGAGCGGCAAAGGAGGGCGACCTCTGAGATCTGACATCCGAAATCCGACATCCGTCCCTCTTCTTCCCACATGAGCACCCTCCCCCGCATCTTTGTCGACGGCAGCGAAGGCACCACCGGCCTTGAGATCAACGAGCGCCTCGCAGGCCGGGCCGACCTCGAGGTCGTGGCCATTGATCCCGCGCGCCGCAAGGACCCGGCCGCCCGCCAGGAGCTGATCCGCTCCTCCGACATCGTCTTCCTCTGCCTGCCCGACACCGCCTCCCGCGAGGCCGTGGCCCTGGCCGGCGACGAGCCGCGCGTGCGTTTCCTCGACGCCTCCACGGCGCACCGCACCGTGCCCGGCTGGACCTACGGCCTGCCCGAGCTGCACCGCGGCGCCCAGCGCGAGGCCCTGCGCAGCGCCAAGCGCGTGGCCGTCCCCGGCTGCCACGCCTCCGGCTTCAACCTCATCATGGCCCCCCTCGTGCGCGAGGGCGTGGTGCCCGCCGACTATCCGGTCAGCTGCACCTCCATCACCGGCTTCTCCGGCGGCGGCAAGAAACTCATCGCCTCCTACGCCGAGAACGCCGCCACGGTCGCCGACCGCCAGGGCAAGGTGTCGAGCAGCGACGAGCGCATCGCCCCGCGCCCCTACGCGCTGAGCCTCACGCACAAGCACCTGCCCGAGATGATGGCGGTGTCAGGCCTTACCCACGCCCCCGCCTTCATGCCCGTCATCGGCGACTTCTACCGCGGCATGGCCGTCTGCATCACGCTGCAGACCCGCCTGCTCACGAAAAAGCTCGGCGCCAACGGCATCGCGGCCCTCCTCAGCGAATGTTACGCCGGCGAGCGTTTTGTGCGCGTCACCGCCACCGCCAACGAGAGTGCGCAGGCCCCCGAGGGCTTCTTCAACACCCTCTCCTCCAACGGCACCAACCGCTGCGACCTCGCCGTCTTCGGCAACGAGGACCAGACCCTCGTCATCGCCCGCCTCGACAACCTGGGCAAGGGCGCCAGCGGCGCCGCCATCCAATGCATGAACATCATGCTCGGCGTGGACGAGACGACCGGGTTGGTGTACTGATTGGCCACAATCCGCAGCAGCGCTCTCCGCGAAGGTCTCCGCGAAGGTCTCCGCGAAGGTCTCCGCGAAGGGGTCCGCGAAGGTCTCCGCGAAGGGGTCCGCGAAGGTCTCCGCGAAGGGGTCCGCGAAGGTCTCCGCGAAGGGGTCAGGCTTTACCTATTACCCTGCTGATGCAGGGTAATAGGTAAAGCCTGACCCCTTCCCCAAAGCCCAGCCCCCCCCCACGCCTCTCCCATGTCCACCCAAGAACCCGCCAAACTCCCCCTCACCGGTGAAACCCTCGAGTCCCTGACCGAGCGGCTGAAGGAGCGCGGCGAGCCCGCCTTCCGCGCCAAGCAGATCCTTGAGTGGGTTTACAAGAAGCGCGCGCGCAGCTGGGACGAGATGAGCAACCTCTCGAAGCCGCTGCGTAGTTGGCTGGCGGATACCTTCGACCTCTGCCCCGCCGTGCTCATCCACGGCAAGCAGTCGATGGACATCACCGACAAGCTCCTGCTCGAGCTGCACGACCGCTCGCTGATCGAGACGGTCATCATCCGCGCCCCGCAGGAGGGCGTGGGCCTCGAGAACTCGCGCAAGACCATCTGCATCTCGACGCAGGTCGGCTGCGCCATGGGCTGCGTCTTCTGCGCCTCGGGCCTCGCCGGCCTCAAGCGCGACCTCAGCGCCGGCGAGATCGTGGCCCAGCTGCTGCAGGTTTGCTACCGCGAGGACGGCCGCACCCCGCGCGCACGCGCCGAGCTCGCCTCCTTCGACAATATCGTGGTGATGGGCATGGGCGAG
>JAHFTI010000506.1 GCA_023265535.1 Opitutaceae bacterium | reverse complement strand
CTTCAGTGACGCGTTGCTTGGCGGTGGCATAGAATTCGCCCAGGCGTTCCTGTGCGGATTCCAGGCGCTCGCGCATCGCGCCAACGGCGCCTTCCTGATCGGCATTGCCGGTTGCTCCGATCATTCCCTCTGCCTTCGAGACAAGGGCCCTCAAATCGGCAAGGAGAGTCTCGGGGTTTTCTGTGGTGGTTCTATTTTGCATAATGAGTACGTGCGCCGCGGAACTCACGTGCATCGGGCGAAGGAGGCCCGGTGTGGGACAGCCTGCCATGCACAGGAACAAATTCCGCGTTGCGAGGCGAAGGTACCACCCGAGCACTCAGGCGCCTATGGGGTCTTCAACGTAGGGCGGCATGACACGATGCCCCTCACCCCGGGCCGAGCCCGATGAGACGGTGAGCGCGCGGCGCACCACACACCGGGCCCCTGCGGTGCGCGGGGGTTTCACCCCATGGAGCTCTCCCCCTGATGAGTTAAGCTGAGAGCACCACTCCCATGCACACACACAACCGCCTTCCACGCACCGCCTCCCTGCGAACCCTGGCACTCGCGCCGCTCCTGCTCTGTCTCACCGGCACAGCCTGGGGACAATTTCTGGGCACCTCCTGCAGCTACGGAGCGCTCGGTGCAACCACGGTCACCAACACGGGCAACACCGTCATCACGGGTGGCATCGGCGTGTCACCGGGCTCCACCATCACCGGCTTCTCCGCCATCGACGGCGGTCCCGGCCTCTTCACCGGCGCAGCGAACATCGGCAACGCCGCCGCCGCACAGGCCCGACTTGATGCCAACACCGCCTACCTCACCCTCGCCGGACTGCCCTTCGGGGCGGACCTCACCGGACAGGACCTGGGGGGAATGTTCCTGCTTCCCGGTGTGTACCACTTCGACAGCTCGGCCCAGCTGACGGGCGCACTCAGCCTCAACACACTGGGCGATCCCAATGCCCGCTTCGTCTTCCAGATCGGCACCACCCTGACCACCAGCAGCGACTCGCTGGTCAGCCTGCTCAACGTGACACCCGGCGTGCCCTGCGGTCCTGACGCAGGCATCTATTGGCAAATCGGCAGCTCCGCCACCCTGGGCACCTACACGGACTTCACCGGCAGCATCCTGGCACTCGAGAGCATCACCCTCAACACGGGCGCCACGATCGCCAGCGGCCGCGCCCTCGCACTCACCGGGGCGGTCACCCTCGACAACAATCTCATCGATGCCTCGAACCTCACCGGCGGCTTCTGCATCGCAGCCACGGAAGGGCCCGGTCCCGGCCCCATCACGGCGGTTCCGGAAGCCTCCACCTACGGGCTTATCGGTTCCGGCCTGCTGGCCGCCCTGGCCTGGGGACGCCGCCGCGGCTTGAAGGCTTCGCGGCTCCTCCGCAGCTCCTGAATCACGCTCACTCACAACACTCGAAAAAAGGAAACCCATGTCACTGCTAACAATCGTCGTCACCCTCGTCATCGTCGGTGTGCTGCTCTGGCTCATCAACACCTACATTCCAATGCAGGGCACGATCAAAAAGATCCTCAATGCGGTTGTCGTCATCGCGATCGTCATCTGGCTGCTCTATGCCTTCGGCATCGTGGGCCAGCACGGGGAGGTCCGCCTGCCCGACGTGCGCTAAGGGCCTCTGCGCACAGCCGGGCGGCACCACAACACCACCGCCCGGCCAGCCCTCGGGTCAACACAACGGGAACCCCGCCGGAAACATCCGGCGGGGTTTTTGTTGTTGTGTCAGGAGAGAAGGGGCCGCCCCCTTCCTCCAACGATCCACTGACAAGCTGGCAAGACTAACGCCTGTGGTAGCGGGGCGGGTCCATGTAGAGCGCATTGAACTCCGTCTGGCGGTACCAATGGGGCCCGTTCATCCAGGGATCATCATGGAACCACGGGTCGCGGTGAGGACCATAATGGATGCCGGTGCTCACCCGCGCGTCAGTCACGCAGCCGATGAACAGGAGGCCGAGGAAGGCAAGCAGCGCCGCTCCGGGTAGCATTTTTGCAAGGGTTTTCATGGTGTGGGGGAGGGACTCTTGTCGGAGGCATATTCGATCACGCCGACGACCCCGTCGGTGGAGTCGACCAGCAGGGCAAAGCGGCTTCCCGAGGCGGTGAGGCGCGGCTTGACCAGGAGCTTGCCGCCATGGGCGAGTGCCTTGGCGACGGTCGCATCGAGATTGGACACGCGCACGATGCCGAGCCAACCCGACTGCGGATCCTCGCGCAGGGGCAGGGGCCCTACCCCGGCGCGCGTCTGCCCGCCGCTCGAGAGGAGGTAATGGTCCGGTTTGCCCGGGCGATCATCGGATGCCACCTCATAGCCGAACACCTCGGCATAAAAGGCGGCGCCCAGCTTCGGGTTGCGCTGCAGCAACTGGAACCAGTTCCACTCCCCCGCCTGAGGCTCGCGGTCCTCGGGCTCGCCTGTGCTTGATTGAACGAGGCCCACCACGGAGCGCTCCGGGTCGAGGAGGATGGCCTGCTGCCCGCGGTCGGGCACGACACGGGTCGGCCCGCGCAGGGAGCCGCCCGCCTTCAGGGCCAGAGCCAATGAGGCCTCCAGGTTGTTGACCGCGATGTAGCCGATCCAGCGGGAGGGTGAGTCGGCGTGGCTCCTGGGACGTGAGACCAGTCCCGCCACGGGATGTCCGTCATTGAGGAAGAGGGTGCGGCTTCTGCCCCCCTCAGAGCTCGTTTCGGCGGTCCAGCCGAAGACCGTCGTGTAAAAACCGACCGAGGCAGTCGGATTGGTGGTGAAAAGATCGGCCCAGACAAACTTGCCGGGCAGATGTTGAAGCTGCGACGAGCGGCTCAGCGGCGGAAAATGCGCCGCGAGCGCCGTCGAGGGAAAGGCCGCCAAGAGGGCGAGTGAGAGGGTCAGGCCGCTGGCGAGCAGGGTGCGTGTGGGAGCTTTCATGGTGTGTGTGCGGCGCGGGCTCCCCTCAGTTCCAGTAGCCCTCAAAGAAGCGGTAGGCATTGCCCTGCTGTTCCCAGCGGGGTGCGATCCAGGTGGCGCCACTGCTGGGCGGGAGGTCCCAGCGGCCTGCCATCCACTCGTAGCGTTCGTTGCGCCAGGTCCAGTAGCCGGGCAGCCACACATGGCGGGCGCTGGGCTGTGCCAGGACGGTCTCCTGCTGGAGCGACGGCGGGGCCTGCGTGATGACCGTGGTGGTATAGACAGGAGCGGCCATCGCCGCGGGAATGTAGGTGCCGTTCGAGGTGACGACCACGGGCACGGCCGCGGGGTTCACCGTCGTGGTGCTGGTGGTCACCGTGCGCATGGGTGCGGCCGGCGGCGGCGCTGAGACCAGGTGCGAGTCGGGCTCGGTGGCGCAGCCTGCAAAGAGGAACAGGGAACCGGCGCCGAGGGCGAGGGGAAGCAGACGTGCGGCGCGAAGGGGCGGACACGGAAGCGGACTAAGGTTGTGGTGCATGGGCGCAGCATACCGCCCGGCACGCCGCACCGCGATGGGGTGTTCTACGCCCCCGGGGCCTCTGTCACCAATTTCTGGATACCACCGAGCAG
>JAHFTI010000059.1:7929-12828 GCA_023265535.1 Opitutaceae bacterium | reverse complement strand
CCATGAGCCGGGACCCCAAGATTCGCATCCTCATCGCAGACGACCATTTCATCGTGCGCAGCGGCCTCGTGGCCCTGCTGGGCACGGAGCCCGACCTGGAGGTCGTGGGGCAGGCCGAGAACGGCCAGCAGGTGCTCGAGCTATTCCAGAAACTGCATCCCGACCTCGTGCTCATGGACCTGCGCATGCCCGGCGTGAGCGGGGACGAGGCGATCGTGCGCATCCGTGAGATCGCCCCCGCCGCCCGCGTCATCGTGCTCACCGCGTACAGTGGTGACGAGGACATCCACAAGGCCCTCAATTCGGGCGCGCAGGGTTACCTGCTCAAGAGCTCAACGGGCGACGGCCTGCTGCCGGCCATCCGTGCGGTCCTCGCGGGAAAGACCTGGGTGCCGAAGGACGTGGCCACGCAACTGGCGATGCGCAACGCCTTCGACGAACTCACGCCGCGCGAGGTGGGGGTGCTGGAGCAGCTCTACAAGGGCCTCGCGAACAAGCAGATTGCCGACGCGCTGGGCGTGTCGGAGCACACCGTGAAATTTCACCTGAAGAACATCCTGGTGAAATTGCACGTGGCAGACCGCACCGAGGCCGTGACGGCGGCGATGAAGCGGGGAATCCTGCGGGTGTGAGCCCGGAGCTCGCGTCGCGATAGTTCGCTCCGCGATCCTGTGCGGGGGCTTACTTCTTCTTGAGCGCGGCAGCCTTGGCCTTGGTGGCCTGCTGTGCGCTGATGATGTCCTGCTTCTGCTTGTTGGAAGCGTCCACCTTGGACTGCTTTTGAGAGGACTTCTTCTGAACGGATTTCGGTGATTTGTCGCCCATGATGATATCCTTGCGCTGACGGTGGAGGGCTCTGGTTAGGTTATGGAAGTCCCAGAGGCCCGATTATTTATCCGCCCGATTTCCTGCAAGGTGCAAGACCTGTTGTGGCGCTGCCCCAAGATTCCGCCCCTTGCACGCCTCCGTCCCGATCCTGGGACTGGGGTCTCTCATTTTCGGTGTGCGGGCAAGTCGGCGCGCTGGGGCGGCGTTTTGTAATTGCATGAACAGCAGGATGAAGAGATTATTGCCCGGGTCTGGCACGCCCCCTGCGTAGGCTTGCCTGCGGGTCTGCACGCCACCGCCTCATCGGGGGGACTGGCGCGCATTCCGCTCCTCCCCATGCTCTCCGACCTCCGCTATTCGTTTCGCTCGCTGCTCAAGACGCCGGGCATCAGTTTCGTGATCATCTGCTCCCTGGCCCTGGGCATCGGGGCCAATGCCACGACGCTGTGCTGGCTTCAGGGGCTGCTGAACAATCCGCTGCCCGGCGTGCGTGCGCCGGAGGACCTTGCGGTGATCGTGTCCAACCAGGGCGGGGGCAATGCCTCGCTGCCCGACCTGCGCGACTTCGAGGGCCTGCAGGAGGTCTTTGACGGCGTGGTCGCCACTCAGCTCAGCCCTGTCTTCCTGAAGGAGGAGCGACGTTCGGAGTGGGCCTACGCACAGGTGGCGACCTCGAACTATTTTCAGGTGCTCGGTGCCCGCATGCTGCACGGGCGCGCCTTCCTGCCCGAGGAGGATCGCAAGCCGGGTGGCAATCCGGTCGTGGTCCTGGGCGAGGCCTTTTGGCGGCGCAGCTTTCGGGCGGATCCCGCGGTCGTGGGCCGCACCCTCCAGATCAACAAACACAGCTTCACCGTCATCGGCGTGGTGGCCGACCCCTTTGGCGGCAGCATGAGCGGCCTCAAGTTCGACCTGTGGGCCCCCATCAGCATGTGTCGAGAGGTGCTCAACATGAGCGGCCTCGAGTCCCGCAGCGCGCGCATGTGGCACAACCTCGCCCGCCTGAGGCAGGGCGTGAGCCTGGAGCAGGCGCAGGCCGCGCTGAAGGCGCGCAACGCCCAGCTTTCCGCCGAGTACCCGAAGACCAACCGGCTCGCGGAGCATCGCGTTGTCCCCCTGCGCGACTGTCCCTGGGGCGCGCAAAGCATCCTGCTGCCGGTGCTGCGCATGCTGCTGTGCGTGAGCCTGCTGGTCTGGCTGCTCGTGGTGGCCAATGTCACCAACCTGCTGCTGTCGCGCGCCGTGCAGCGCCGCAAGGAAATCGCCATCCGCCTGGCGACGGGAGCCAGCCGTTTTCAGCTCGTCCGCCTGCTCCTCGCTGAGAGTCTCGTGCTCGCGCTGTTTGGCGGCGCCTTCGGCCTCCTGCTGGCCACCTGGATGGTGGACCTGCTGCGTCTCTTCCTGCCCACGACGGACCTTCCCACGGGCGCGCTCCATTACATGCTCGATCCCGTCACGGTCGGAATCACGGTCCTGTTCACGCTGTGCACGGGCCTTCTGATGGGGCTCATCCCGGCCTTGCAGGCCTCCAATCCGAACCTGGGCGAGGCCCTCAAGGATGGAGGGCGCGGCGGCTCCTCCGGCGTCGAACATCAGCGCCTGCGCAGGGCGCTCGTGGTGTGCGAGGTGGCGCTCTCGGTCACGCTCCTCATCAGCGCGGCGCTTTGCATCAAGGGCTTTCGCCAGGCCCGCAACACCGATCTCGGACTCGATCCCAAGGGTGTCGTGATCGCCGAACTCCACATCGGCATGCACGGCTACAACGAGGCCGACGGAAAGCGCTTCTATGCCTCGCTGCAGCGCAAACTTTCGGAGATCCCCGGAGTGGAATCGGCGGCACTCAGCAGTTGGTTTCCGCTAGGCTTCGCCGGTTGCAAGGGCGCGGATGCCCGCCCCGAGGGTTATGAACTCAAGCCCGGCGAGGACTCCACCTGCGAGGTGGCGCGCGTGTCGCCCGGCTATTTCGAGACCCTTCGCGTGGGGCTGCTGGCGGGCCGTGATTTCCGGGTGAGCGACGATGAGAACGCGTTGCCCGTGGCGATCGTGAACGAGGCCTTTGCGAACCATTTCTGGCCGGGGCAGGATCCCATCGGCAGGACCTTCCGCAGCAGCGGCAAGCTGCGCACGATCGTGGGCCTGGCGCGCCAGGGAAAATACTATCGCATGAACGAGCCTGCACGCCGCTTCTTCTATCTGCCCTATGCGCAGGGCGTCAGTGACCTCGACCTCGGACTCTGCGTGCGCGTGGCGGGCGATCCGCTTTCCTACGCGCAGGCAATCGGCAAGGCGGTCAAGGCCGTTGACCCGGAGGTGGAGTTGCGCGGTCTCATGCCGATGAACGACTACACGATGGCGGCGCTCTTCGCGGACACCATCGCGGCCGGCATGCTGAGCATGATGGGCGCGGTGGCGCTGGCCCTGGCCACGATGGGCATTCACGCCGTCATGTCCTATTCGGTGAGCCAGCGCACACGCGAGTTTGGCATCCGCATGGCCCTGGGTGCGCAGAAGGAATCGGTGCTGAGGCTTGTCCTCTGGCAATGCCTGCAGCTTGTGCTCTTCGGCCTCGGTCTCGGGCTTGTGCTGACGGCGCTGGGCACGGGCCTTCTCTCACGCTTCCTCTACGGAGTGAGTCCCTTTGATCCCTTCATCTACACCCTGGCTCCGCTGCTGTTGGGGGCGGTCGCGCTCCTTGCCTGCCTGTTCCCGGCCCTGCGTGCCACACGCGTGGATCCGATGCAGGCGCTGCGAGCGGAGTGAATGCTGGCGCTGTGCGCGGAATAAGCACGGGGTGGTGCGCGCAGGATGGCCGGGCCCGCCGTCCATGGTTCGCGTCAGGGCCAGGCAGGCCCGGGCAGGCCCAGGCTGGACCGGGCGACACGGGGCGGGGGCGTCGCTTTGGGCCCCGGTCCACTGTAGTGGTTTTGTGGGTACACAAAAAAGGCGAGGTGCCGCGGGGGCGCCTCGCCTGAAAGGGCCGACTTGCGTCGGTGTTCCGCTTAGTAGCGGCGGTTGCCGCGGGCCTGGAAGGCGCCGGCCTTGCGGTCGGGGCCGAAGTTGCGGCCACCACCGGAGGGGGCGGACGAATCCTTCGGGCGGGCCTCATTGACGGTGAGGGCGCGACCATCGAGGTCGGCACCGTTCATCTTCTCGATGGCGGCCTTGCGCTCCTCCTCGGTGGAGAAGGTGACGAAGGCGAAGCCACGGGGGCGGCCGGTCTCACGGTCGTTGGCGATGTAGACGTCGGTCACGTTGCCGAACTGGCTGAAGGCCGAGCGAAGGGAATCCTCGGAGGTGTTGAACGACATGTTGCCGATGTAGAGTTTGGAATTCATGGATGATTTTTTTCGTAGGCCACGTCCTCTGACAGAGTGTTCCCGGAGGTCGGGTTTCGAATCATCACTAGAACCAAAAGCTCACCTGAAAATTCACCAAGCACTGCATCTAACGCTATTACGAGACTGCAGGAGGCGATGATATCCCTTGAAACGCAATGGGTTTCGTCCGCGCCTTGTCCGGCCGCCTTGCCCGGGGAAGCACTTACGGGGCATAATAGATTCCGTGGGCGCGCGTCTTGCGTGCATGAAAAAGGGGCGCCCCGTGTGGAGCGCCCCCCTTTGGGAGAAGGACCTGGGCAGTGCGGCCTGCCTTGGCATTCCTTGGCTCAGTCGGCGCGCAGGGCGATCACCGGGTCGATGAGCGAGGCGCGTCGGGCGGGCAGGTAGCAGGCGAGCAGGGTGACCGCTGCGAGGAGGACCACCGTGAGGGCCTGCAGCCAGGGGCCGGGGAGGTCGAAGCCGGTGAGGTTGGCGTCGAGCACCTTCATGAGCAGCGAAGTGCCGATCACGCCCAGGATGAGCCCGATGAGCAGGAGCTTGAAGCCCTGCCTGAGGACCATGCGCATGATCTCGCCCTGCTGCGCACCGAGGGCCATGCGCACGCCGATGTCGCGTGTGCGCTGGGCGGTGAGGTGACTGATCACCCCGTAGATGCCGATGCCGGAGATGAGCAGGGCCATGCAGGCGTAGGCGGCCAGGTTCACGACGAGGATGTCCAGGTTTGAGAACACCT
>JAHFTI010000059.1:0-7919 GCA_023265535.1 Opitutaceae bacterium | reverse complement strand
ATGAAGTCCTCGATGCTGGCTGGGAAGAGCAGGGTGAGGTCCTGGTCGATCTCGTACACGGCGCGGCGCACGCTGGTGGTGAGGTTTTCCGGGGAGGCGGAGCCCTTCAGCGCCACCGCGATGTAGTTGTGCGGATGACGGGTGAGCGGGCGGTAGAGCTGGTAGGGGCTTGCGGGTGCGCCCAGCCCGGCCGCCATGCGCACATTGCCCACGACTCCGATCACCTCGGTCAACTCCTTCGCGTCGCCGATCCTGAAGCGCTTGCCGAGGGCGCTTTCGTTGGGCCAGAGGCGCTTGGCGAGGCTTTCGTTGATCACCGCGACCGCGGGACCCTCGGGGGCGAGATTGGGGTTGAAGAGGTTGCCCTCCTTGAGCGGGATTTTCAGCAGGGAAAAGAAATCGGGTGAGACGGCTGACATCTCCGAGCGCGGCGTGCGGGTGGGATCGGTGTCGTCCATGCCCTCGGCAACCACGGCTTCAGCCAGGAAGTAGCTGAAGATCGGGAGCGAGGAGCAGATCGTGGCCTTGTCCACGCCGGGGATGGCCTGGAGCTTCTCCAGCAGGGCGCGGTTGAATTCGCGCTTCTTGATGTCGTCCGGGTAACGGTTGTAGGGCAGGGCGATCGTGGTCTGGAACACCTGGGCGGGCTGCCAGCCCAGCTCGCGGTGGAGCATGTTCTTGCTAGCGATGGCAAAGGCGGCGGCGGTGGCCACCAGGACGAGCGAGAGCGCGATCTCGGCCACGACGAGGCCGAAGCGGAGGCGGTTGTGCGAGGGGCCGGCCGTGGAGCCGCGTGCACCCTCCTTCATGGCTGCGGCGGCGGACACGCGCGAGGCGAGCCAGGCGGGCACCAGGCCGAAGGCGAGCCCCGTGAGCAGGGAGGTGGCGCCGGCGAAGGCGAGGACGCGCAGGTCCATGCCGATGTCGAAGCCGGGCTCGTTGTTGATGAGCAGGGCATTGCTCATGTATTCATTGATCCATGACGCGAAGAGCAGGCCGAGCAGGCCGCCGAAGAGGGCGAGCAGGAGGCTTTCCGCGAGCAGGGGGGCCATGAGCTGGAGGCGGCTGGCGCCGAGCGAGGAGCGGATGGCGAACTCGCGGGTGCGGCCGAAGGCGCGGGCAAGTTGCAAGCTCGCCAGGTTGGCGCAGGCCACCAGCAGCACCGCCATCGCGAGGCCCGTGATGAGCCAGATCAGGACGCTGTTGATGCCCCCCATGTTGGAGGCGGCGAAGCCGACGGCGCGCATGCCGTCCGTGGCGTGCTCCTTGGGGAAGTCGCGGGCCAGGGAGGCGGCGATCGTGGCGACCTCGCTGTTGACCTGCTCCAGGCTCACGCCTGGGTTGAGGCGGCCCACGCAGTCGAGCCAGGTGTCCTTGTGCTGGGTCCTGTAGGCGGCATGGACGACCCACGGGCGGATGAATTCCGCGTTGGCCCAGATGAGGGGCGCCTCGAAGGAGGCGGGCAGCACGCCGATGATGTTGAGTTTCTCGCCGTTTATGCGGACGGTGCGGTTGATGACCTCGGGGTCGCCCGCGAAGCGCTTGTGCCACATCTTGTCGGTGATGACGATGCCCTGGTCCTTGCCCTCCTGCCCATCCTCGGGGCGGAAGCCGCGGCCCAGGACGGGCTGCACGCGCAGGGTGTTGAAGATGTTGGCGCCCGCGCAGATCCCGTTCACCTGCTCGGGTGGCTGCCCGGGCTCGGAGATGCTGGTCTGGTCGAAGTAGTAGGGGGTGACGTCCTCCAGGGTCTTCAGGTTCTCCTGCAGGTGGAGGATGACGGCGGGGGCGTGGTTGGCCGTGTCAAACTGCGGGGTGACGCGGAAGACGCGCACCAGGTCGTCACTTTGTGGATACGGCAGTGAGCGCAGCAGGAAGGCGTTGGTGGTGCTGAAGGAGGAGGTGCTGATGCCGATGCCCAGAGCCAGCGTCAGGATGGCGACGAAGGTGAAGCCGGGCGTGCGGCACAGGCTGCGGAAGGCGTGGCGGAAATGGGAGATCATGGCGGGAGTGCTTTAGCGGGTGGGTACGATGTTGTGGGCGTCGAGCGTGCGGCCCGTGGCGCGGTCGTAGTCGGCGGCGGCGCGCAGGAGGTCGGCGCGCGCGTAGGCCTCGGTGTTTTCGGCGTAGCCGAGCTGGTCCTGCTGGTAGAGGACGGCGAAGGTCGAACCGGTGCCGGCGCGGAGCTTCTTGAACTCCGCCTCAAGGGCCTGCTGGTTGAGCTGGCGGGCGCGGCCGGCCGCCTCGACGCGGCGGTGCGTGGCCTCGAGCTGGTCGGCGGCGTTGGCGATGTCGATGGCGACATCCTGCTCCAGCTTCTCGAGCAGGGCCTCGGACTGGCGCAGGCGCAGCTTGGCGGCGCGGTAGCGTCCGCGTTCGCCGACGGAACCCACGGGGATGGAAACCTGGAGCCCGGCCGACCAGGCGGCGTGCTCGCGCGAGCGCAGGTCCTTGCGCGCACCCGCCACGTCTTTGGCGAGGGCGTTGTAGCCGTAGCTGCCGACGAGGTCCACGCGCGGCAGGAGCTGGTTGAGGGCGAGGCCCTTTTCGTCGGCGCCACGGCGGCACAGCAGCTGGGCGCGGCGGTAGTCGGGGCGCTTGTCGAGGGCTTGGCGCAGGTCGGCGGCGCGGTCGATCGCGCGCGCGGCTGGAAGCGGGAGTTCGGCAAGGCGGAGATCCAGGTGGCTGAGGAGGCCTGCCCTGTCACCGGAAATGAGGCTGCGCAGGGTGTTGCGCGCGTGTTCGAGGCCGCGTGCCGCCTGCAGGGCGCTCTCCTCGCGGTCGGCCACACGGGCGTCAGCCGAGAGCACATCGTAGTCCGACATCGCGCCGACGTTGCGGCGGCGTTCGTTGTCGCTGCGCAGCTGGCGTGCGAGCTCAAGAGACTTCTGCGCGATGGCCAGGCGCGACTCGGCGAACTGCAGCTGGGCGCACGCGCCGATGACCTGGTTGACCGTGTCGGTGAGGGTCTCGCGGAACTCCCATTCCGAGATGGCCAGGTTGGTGCGGGCCACGCGCACCTGGGTGAGGCTGGTGAAGCCGGCGTCGCGCAGCAGCGGCTGCGTGAGGCTCAGGCCGGCGAAGGCGGTGGTGTTGTCGGCGACGAGGGTGCTGCTGCCCTCGTTGCGCAGCTTCCAGGCCTTGGCGCCGAGCTGGTAGCTGGTGCCGAAGGGTGTCTGGCCCTCCAGTCCCACGCTCGAGTTTGCGCCGCGCTCGGCGAGGAAGGGGCGTGTGGCGCCTCCGCTGGCGAAGGGGCTCAGGGGCGTCTCATTGAGCGACTCGGTGTAGGAGGCGTTCAGGCGCGGGTCGAAGCGGCCCCAGGCCTCGGTCAGGCCGGCGCGTGCGATGGGCACGTTGAAGGAGCTGATGCGCACGAGGTGTCCCTTGGCGAGCGCTAGTCGGATGGCCTCCTCGAGCGTCAGGGCGGGCTCCGCGGCGGCGGAGGGGGCGGCGGGCATGGCCTCGGCGGCGGCGTGCAACGGAGGGGCGAGGAGCACCAGGGTGGTGGCGAGGCAGAGAAGGGGCGTGAAGGCTTTCACGGGCGTGCGGTGGCGGACTGCTGGGACTGAGGCTTGGGTGGGACGGTGGCCCGGCGCGGAGGGCTGCGGTGTGGAGGCGGAAGACGGGAGGCGGGAGCGTGGCGGCGGATCGGGACCGGGTGGTGCGGAGGAGGAGCGGGCCGCGGTGCGGCTGCCAGCGGGGTGGTCCGGTGCCTGCTGTAGTTGGATTCAGGATACAGGCTCGGCGACACGTTCCTCGACGACCCGGCCGTCGAAGAGGTGGACGGTGCGGCTGGCGTGGCCGGCGAAGCGTTCGTCGTGGGTCACCATGACGATGGTGGCGCCCTCCTTGTGCAGGCTGGCGAGGAGCTCCATGACGGCGTCGCCGTTGCGCGAGTCGAGGTTGCCCGTGGGCTCGTCGGCGAGCAGCACGGCAGGGTGGCCGGCGAGGGCGCGGGCGACGGCCACGCGCTGCTGCTGGCCGCCGGAGAGCTGCGAGGGCAGGTGGCTGGCGCGGTGGCCCATGCCGACCTTCTCGAGCGCCTCGGCCACGGCCTTCCTGCGGGCGGCTGCATCGAGCCCGCGGTAGGTCAGGGGCAGCTCCACGTTCTCCTGCACGGTGAGGTCGCCGATCAGGTTGAAGGATTGGAAGATGAATCCGATCTCGCGGTTGCGGATGCGGGCGCGTTCGGCGAGCGACAGGCCCTGGGCGGGTTGGCCGTTGAGCGTGTAGATGCCGTCCGTCGGGGTATCGAGGAGGCCGAGGATGGAGAGCAGCGTGGACTTGCCGCAGCCGGAGGGGCCGGCGATGGAGACGTATTCGCCCTTGCGGATGTCGAGGTGGACGCCGGCGAGCGCGTGCGTCTCGACCTCGTCCGTGAGGTAAACCTTGGTGATGCCTTCGAGGTGGATGAGTGACATGGGAGGAGGAGCTTGGATTGTGAGAGGGGAGGGGAACGGGCGGGGCGGGCGCCGGCTCGGCGGTCTGCGCGGGAGTGGCGGGAGTGCTTGTAGTGGAAAAAGGATTACGGGTGGGGGGGGCTCAGCGGAGTCGGACGCGGGTGGCGCCCTCCCACTGGGTCATGTCGGAGAGGATGATGCGGTCGCCGGCGCGCAGGCCGTCGACGATCTCGATGGTGTTGACGGAGCTGCGCCCGAGCTGCACCGCGATGCGCGTGGCTTCCGTGCCGTCGGCGTTGACGAGGTAGAGCTGGGTGCGGTTGCGCTCCTGGCCAAAGGCGGGGCGGCCGACATGGAGCACGTTCTCAAGGCGCTCGAGCTCGACGACGCCGTCGACGCTGAGATCGGGGCGTGCACCCTTCGGCAGGGTGCCCGTGAGGGCCACGTCCACGGTCACGGTGCCATTCTGCACCGAGGGGTCCACGCGGGTGACGCGTCCCTAGATGAGGCCGTTGCGCGTGTCGATCACCGCGGACTGACCGGACTGCACATCCTTGGCCTGTGTCTCGGGGACGCGGATCTCGGCGCGCAGGCGAAGCGGATCGGCCACCTTGGCGACGATGCTGCCGGGGGCGAGCTGCTGGCCCACCTCGAGCGAGAGGGTCTGGAGCATGCCGCGCATGCCGGCGCGCACGTGGAGGGCCTCGCATTCCTCGCGGCGCAGCGCGGCGGTGGCGCGCACGCGGGCCACCTCCGACTGCTTCACGGAGAGCTGCAGTTTCATGGATTCCTGGGTGAAGGCATAACGGCGCTTCTCGAGTTCATGCCGCAGCGCCGCGTCGTCGGCCGCCACTTGCGTGCGGCGCTTTTCGAGGGAGGAGACCAGGCCGTCCTTGAAGAGGCTTTCGTTCACCTCGGCCTGCAGCTTGGAGGTCTCGAACTCGGACTTGGCGCGGGCCAGGCCGGCCTCCATGGCGAGCAGTTCGCTCTCCAGCCGGACCTTCAGGTTGGTGTAGTCGGATTCCGCGGAACCCAGCTGGGAGTCGGCGGCCTCCGCTGCCTGCACGACCTCGGGGTTGACGAGCTCGAGGATGATGGACTCCGGCTCCACCAGGGCGCCCGGGCGCAGCACGATGCGTTCGACGCGGGCGCTGGTGCGGGCGGTGATGAAGCGGATGTCCTCAGGGAGGAGCGTGCCCAGGCCGCGCACCTGGCGCACCATCAGGCCCTGCTTGACCGTGTCGATCCAGACCTGGCTGCGCTCCACCAGGGGGGCGGCCGGCTTGAGGCGGCTGACGCCGACCGTGATGGCAAGGAGGACCAGCGCTCCGGCTGCTGCGAGCAGGAGGCGTTTGCGAAACTTGGCTTTGGCTTGGGAGGGACGGGGAATGTCCATGGGAGCTGTGGTTGAGGCGTAGCTTTTGCAGGTCGCGTGCCAGCCTTGCTGGCATAATGTAAATGGCTTAACGACATTGTAATGCGATATTATGGATTAATTGCCTCCAGGGCGCTTCTGTCTCGGGGCTCCACTGTTGGGAAGTGTCAATCCCAGGAATGGGACGGTTTTTGGGCCTGTTCGACGGGATCATCGGGGGCCTTCTCCGAATGTGTGTGAAGCCCCCCTCCCTGGCTTCTGCCTGCAGGGGAGCCGTGCCGGCTAGCGAAGGGGCAGGCTGAGGGTCGCCACGCAGCCCGTCATGCCGTCCGTGCGGTTGGCGAGCCCGAGGCTGCCGCCGTGGTTTTCGGCGATCTGGCGCGAGAGCACCAGGCCGATGCCGGAGCCCTCCGGCTTGGTGGTGAAGAACGGGACGAAAAGGTTCGCCGTATTTGAAATTCCGATACCGTTGTCCGTGACCGTGAGCGTGAGCGTGCCCGCCGCCGCTGTCCACGCCACCCGGACCTCCGCCGGGGTCGTGCTGTCGTGGTCCGCCAGCAGGGCGGCCTCGGTGGCGTTGCGGATGAGGTTGGTGAGCAGGAGGCCAAGCTGCGCGGGATCGACGCGGAGCGTGACGTCGGCCGAGCCCTCGTGGCGGACCTGCAGTCGGCCCTCAAGCGCAGCGGCCTGGAGCACGAGCCGCGCGAGCGAGCAGTTTTCGGGGCTGGGGGCGGGTAGTCGCGCCAACTGCGAGTAGGCCTGGAGAAAGCGGGTGAGGCCGTCTGCGCGGGAGCCGATGATGTCGAGGCCGGAGCGCAGGTCCTCCTCCCAATCCTCCGCGCGCGGCTGGCGTCGGAGCAACACACCGAGGCTGCCCGCGATGGACTTGATGGGGGCGAGGGAATTGTTGAGTTCGTGGCCGAGCACGCGTACGAGGCTCTGCCAGGCCTTCACCTTCTCGTCGCGCAGGGCCTGGCTGAGATCGGCGAGCAGGACCAGGGTGTGGGGGCGACCCTGCTCGCGGAACGAGCAGCGGCGCAGGCCCCAGGAGCCCGCATGTGAGGGGAACGGGGATTGGCTGAGCACGCGCACCGGATCCCCCTCGAGGCAGGCGGCGAGGCCGAAGCGCGAGGCGTGCTGCCCGAGGAGGCGTTCGGTGGAGAAGCCCAGGAGCCTTTGCGCCGCCGGATTGGCCAGGCGCAGGCAGCCCGCCTCGTCGAAGGCGAACACCGCCACGTCGATCGCCTCCATCATGGCACTCACCAGGGCGGTGGCCTCCAGGGCGTTGAGCCGCTGCGTGCGCAGGATGTTGCCGATGAGGTTGATCTCCGAGTAGAGCTCGCCCAGCGGGTCATTGCCCCGCGCGCGGCTGGCGCGGATGGAGAAGTCCCCTTCGCGCAGCGCGGACAGCAGGTTTGCCGCCGTCTGGAGGGGGCGAAAAATGAGCGTGAGCAGGGCGGCCGAGCAGGCGAGCCAGCAGCCCAGCACCAGCACGCTGAGTGTGAGGCGCGTGTTGAAGGCGTGGTCGCCTCCCCAGAGAAGCCACAGCGAGCACACGACCGCCGGGAGCGGGCCCAGGTAGGCATAGAGCTGAAGCTTGCGGTGGTTGCTCAGGGGCATTTCCGGAGGGTGGGGCGGGAAGGCGCGGAGTTGTGGAGGGCTGGGCGCGGCTAGAGTTTGTATTTTTCGAGGCGGCGGTAGAAGGCGCTGCGGCTCAGCCCGAGGGCCTCGGCGGCGAGGCGCGCATTGCCGTCGCAGCGCGCCAGCGTCTTGCGGATGAGGTGTGCCTCCACTTCCTCGAGGCTCATGTCGTCGAGGTTGGCGGGGCCGCCGGCGGGCTTCAGTCCCAGGTCCGCGTCGCGGATGAACTTGCCCGTCGTCATGAGGATGCCGCGTTCGATGGCGTGGTCGAGTTCGCGCACGTTGCCGGGCCAGGCGTAGCCGCGCAGCGCCTCGAGGGCGGAGCTGTCGAAGCCGGCGACGGGCTTGCGGTAGCGGGTGGCGTGCTGGCGGAGGAAGTGCTGAGCGAGAGGCTCGATGTCCTCGCGGCGTTCGCGCAGCGGCGGCAGGTGGAGCTGGATCGTGTTGAGGCGGAAGAGCAGGTCCTGGCGGAAGCGCCCGCCCGCGACCTCGGAGGCGAGGTC
>JAHFTI010000058.1:760-12855 GCA_023265535.1 Opitutaceae bacterium | reverse complement strand
TCAGTCTTGGATACAAGGCTGTCCGGGGAGTTCATCACCATCTGGATCTTGCCGCAGGGCAGGTGCTGCTTGAGCAGCATGACGCTGGCGTCGTAGTCACGGCTGTCGTAGTCCACGCCGATGCGCCGGTAGGCGTCGTCCGAGGAGGACGCGCCGCCCGCCTCGGTGAGCATTCGGTCGATGGCGTAGGCGCCGAAACCGGCGCCGCGGCCGTCGTTGTGCAGCAGCAGGATCGCGCCGCAGCCGTAGGTGACGATCTGCTTGACCGTCTGCATGAACTTGTCGCGGTTCTCCACGCTGCGCAGCGGGAAGCGGTTGAAGAGGGATTCGCTGTGCAGGCGCACCACGGGGATGTCGGCGGCGCCGGCGTTGCCATGGGTGAGCACCACAAAGTCCTGGTTGGTGACCGTGTCGTAGTACACGTGGACGCGGAACCAGTACGGGGTGCTGAGCAGCTCGACGATCGGGTCCTGCGGGTTCTCGCGATGGAAGGCGGCGAGGTGCTCCGGGAGGATGCGCACAAAGAAGCGGTTGCCGCGGATGAGCTGGTAGCCGTGCACGAGGGGCTTGGGGCCCGCCATGTAGCGGTCGCTGGCGCGGCGGTGGAAGAGCTCGGTGAACTGCGCCTCGGTCAGCAGGATATCGTCATCGACGGGCCGCACGGGCAGGAAATAGGAGGCAGCGTACACGAAGCGCTGGGCGCCGGGGACGGCGTGGGGCTTGAAAAGCGTGACGGGTTCGGGCGGCAGGGCGCGGCGCACGATGCTGTCGGCGGGGCGCGACAGGATGTGGCCCGCGGCGGCCTTGCTGGTGAGGTAGGCCAGGTTGAAGGGGGAGGGCTCGAATTCGAGCGTCTCCGTGCCCGCCACGGGAAGGCCGAGGGCCTTCAGGGCGTTGACCTTGTCAGGGTTGTTCGTGAGGACGATGAAGGGGGCCTTGAGGCCCAGCAGGTGGCAGATGTGGGCGATGTTGTCGTAGCGCCTGTGGTCCTTCTCGAGCCCGAGCGCGGCGTAGGCCTGGAAGGTGGAGAGCTGGTCGAGCGAGGCCTGCACGAGCATGCGGTCGCGGGCCTTTCCCACATAACCCACGCCGCGGCCTTCCTGCAGGAGGTAAAAGAGGATGCCGCTGCCCTTTTCGGCGATGCGCTTGAGGGCCCCCTCGAGCTGCTGCACGCAGTCGCAGTCGCAGCCGCGCAGGGTCTCGGAGGTGACGCAGGAGGAGTGCAGGCGGGTGTAGAGCTGGCTGGCCCCGAGGATGTCGCCGTAGGCGAGGGCGATGATGTAGTGCTTGTCGATGATGTCCTGGAAGACGTAAGCCCTGAACGGGCCGTACTTCATGTCGAGGGTGCACTCCGCGATGAAGAGGGTCTGGCCGTAGACGGGGCGGTCGTTGATGCCCTCCTTGCTGATCACGGAGCCGGCTGCGTGCTGCACCTGTGCGATGAGTGCACCAAAGTCGGGAAGCGCGGGGGCCGGGGAGTCGGAGGAGGAGGACATGGTGGAACCGGGGTCCCATGTGCGCAAAGAAGCCGGTGGGGGGCAAACGATAAAACTTTTCAATGGGGGCAGGCTGGGTGACGATGAGGGAGGTTTAGGCCTGCAATCCCCACGCCCCCATGAGCAGCATCATCGACGCGCACGTGCACCTTTATCCACCCGAAGTGAACCGGGATGCGATTGGCTGGGCGCGGGAGCATTCGGAAACGCATTGGGCCATCCTGTGCACGCGGCAGCGCAAGAGCGGTCAGTGGGTGCAGGGGTTTCCCTCGGTGGATGAATTGCTCCTCCAGATGGACAGGGCGGGGGTGGAGCGTTCGGTGCTGCTCGGCTGGTACTGGCAATTCCCCGAGACCTGCGCGGTGCAGAACGACTTTTATGCGGCCTGCGTGAAGGCGCATCCCGATCGCCTGAGTGCCTTTGCGACTTTCACCCCCGCGGGTGGGCGCGAGGCCACCCTCGCCATAGTCAACAGTGCACGCGAGCGCGGGTTCTCGGGGCTCGGGGAGCTTTCGCCGCATTCCCAGGGTTTCGACATCAGCGATCCGGTTTTCATGGAGGCAATGGAGCTCGCCGGGGACTTGCGCCTGCCGGTCAACCTGCATGTGACGGACCTGAAGACGGGGCCCTATCCCGGCCGCGTGGAGACGCCGCTGCGCGATTTCCTCTGGCTCGCACACAAGTGCCAGCACACCAATTTCATCCTGGCCCACTGGGGTGGGCGGCTGCCGTTGCACAACGAGGAGGCGTCCGAGCTCTACAACGTGTTCTATGACACGGCCGCCTCTCCGCTGATCTATGGCGAGGATATCTGGCGCCAGTGGCTGGAATCCGTTCCCATGGAGCGGGTGCTTTTCGGCTCCGATTATCCCCTGAACCTGTATCCGGCGCGTTCGACGACCCCTGAGATGGTGACCTTCATCGAGGAGGCGCGCCGCAATGGTGCCGACCTGGGGATGCTGGCCCGCACCACGCGCAGGGTCTTGCACCTGTGATGCAATGGAAACCCCTGGCAAACCATGGGGGACAAGGAAATTGCGTAGCGCTTTGACTCTTCGGCACTCCTGCACTGAGTTGCTGTGAAGCCGGGGGGAGGCAGGCCACGCCAGGGGCGTGTCCGCAGCCCTGTTCCGGCTGCAGCCCCCATCCACCCCTCCGTCCATGAACATCCCCGTTGTGATCGACGTGATGATCGGCCTCGTGCTGGTCTATTTTCTCCTCTCCACGATAGCCAGCACCCTGGTCGAGATGATCTCCCTGCGGCGGCGTTGGCGCAACGCGGTCCTTCGGCGCACGGTGGAACGGCTTCTGGTCGGTGAGAACCATTCGGTGCAGGTGGCCTTGGGGGGGAAGAACAAGGATCTCCTTGTCGCCCTGAGCCCGGACGAGGCGGGGCAGCTAGCGAAAAGCGGGCAGCGCCTGCAGGAATTTTGGGAGCATCCGGTCATCAGCCGACTGAGGGCCCCGGGCACCGATGCACCGGCTTACATGACGGGGGAACGTTTCGCCGCCGCGGTGGTGGACATCGCGACCGGACAGGGGCGGCTTGGTGTGGTGCCCAACTCCATTCCCGCCCTGCACCATGCCATCGAAGGGGAGACCGAGGGGGAGATGGAGCGTGCGCTTCTGGCGCTGCTTCGCGGGGTCTCGCCCGAGGATCCCGATCCGCGTGCGAGGCTGAAGGAAGCCGTGGCACGCTGGTATGACGAGGCCATGGAGCGTTCGAGCGTCACCTATCGCAAGAAGGTGCAGCAGTGTCTGTTTGTCATCGGGCTGGCGGCGGCGGTGGTGCTGAACGTGGACACGGTGCGCATGATCTCGGTGCTGTCGACGGATGCCGACCTGAGGGCGCGCATGGTCGACTATGCGGTCAAGCTCGAGGAGCGGCACGCAGCCGCGCCTGCGCCCGCGCCCACTCCCACACCCGCTCCAGTCCCTGCGGCCATTCCTGCGCCAGGCGCGACGGTTGCAGGCGATTCCAAGGCTCCCGCCAGCGGCGCAGCCACGCCCGCGCCGAGCCGGCCGGGCGACGCGGCTCCCGGCACCCCGGCCCCGGCGGCCGTATCCAAGGAACAACTACGCGAGCAGGTGCGCGGGCTGCGCGACCTGGCGGGGGAGGGCTTCCCCCTGGGCTGGGTGGAGCCGTTCACGGAGAACTTCGCCCCCATCCATCCGACGGGCCTGGGGACCTGGATCATCGCCCTGCTCACCAAGCTGGCGGGTTGCCTGGTGACCGCCTTCGCGGTCTGCCTCGGCGCCCCCTTCTGGTTCGACCTGCTCAACAAGCTGCTCAAGCTCCGCGCCTCCCGGGCCTCGGAGGCGGACAAGTCCGGTGCGGCCGGCGCAGGCGCCACCGCCGGGCAGCCCTCCGCCGGCTCCCCCGCCTCGGCAACCCCCGCCTTCGGGGCCGCCCCCGGTCAGCTGGCGCCAGGCATGGCGGTCAGCCCCGCCCAAGCCCCCGTTCCCGCGTCCCTGCGCCTGACCTTCGACGAGGAGCTCAGGCAGCCGGGCACCGCCTTCTCGCAGGCGCGCGCCTCCTGGCTGGCCGAGGCGGCCGACCTCAGCTACCAGCCCGAGGTGGAGCTGCGGCGCCTGGCCCGCGATTCCTGGGGGGCTGTCGAGGTTCTCCCCATTTGTAATGAAAAGACGGATACGCAGTGTTTCCTGCTCCTGGGTACCGGGGTGGCCGTGCTGGCCTTCCGCGGCACCGAGCCGACGCGCCTGAAGGACATCACCACGGACCTCTCGGCGGTGCCGGTGCAGCAGGCCCCCTATCAGGGGCGCGTGCACAAGGGCTTCGCAGCCGCCCTCGAGAGCATCTGGCCCCTGCTCGCGGAGCGGGTCCGCACCCTGCAGGGTTCAGGAAGGCTGCTGCACGTGACCGGCCACAGCCTGGGAGGGGCCCTGGCCACGCTTGCGGCCTTCAGGCTTCAGAAGGAGCGGCTGTACCCTGTCCAGACCGTCTACACCTACGGCTCGCCCCGCGCAGGCGACAGTGACTTCGCACTCGCCTTTGATGCGATGCTGGGGACCCGCTGCCATCGTCTCGTGAACAACGAGGATCTCGTCACGCGTGTCCCCATGCGCTCGATGGGGTACAAGCACATCGGCCAGATTGCCTACATCGACGAACGCGGTGTGCTGCGCTTCGATGTCGGCTACTGGTACCGCTTCCTGAACCTGGTCGCCAATGCCAGCGCCAGCCTCGAGGTGGCCGCGAAGACCAGTTTCCGCGACCACAGCATGACGCTCTACAGGCAGCACCTCGACAAGGGGCTCGTCTGAGAGGGCCTTGCCCAGGGCGCATTGCCCTGGGAGCGAGGCTTCGGGACCGCGCGGATGCCCTGCAGCGGGTAGGGACCGCTGCAGGCCCCGGCGAGGCATCCCGGAACTGCGCGGTGCAGGACCGGGGTGCCGTCCCCTTTCGGGGCCTCAGCGACGGATGCGACCCACGAAGCTCCAGGCTCCGCTCGCATTCTGGATCTTGATGAGGAGTCGGTTCTTGCCGGCCACGAGGTTGAGCGGGATCAGGTCCTCGTCGATCTTGCTGTCGCGGCGCACCCAGCGGTCCTTCACCAGTTCGCCGTTGAGCCAGAGCTTGAGGCCGTCGTCGCTTCCGAGGCCCATGAGGGCCGGGCCGGCCTGTGTCACCTAGAATTCGGCATAGGCATAGCCGACGCAGAAGTCCTTGTTCTTGGCGCTCGCGAAGTCCACGAGGCCGCTGGCCGAATTCACCTTCTCCCAGGTGTAGCTGACCTCGTCGACGGTCTGCACCAGGCCTTCGATTGGCCTGACTGCACCCGCACCCGCCTCGGAGAAGAAGTCGGAGTTGAAGGCGTTCATCTGTGACTTGTGCGAGATGGCTTCGTTGTCCTTGGAGCCCACCTTGAAGGCGGTCATCGTGGTTACCCCCTTGTCGTCCACTCCCTGGACCTGGGAGAAGGCTGCCTCGGGCACGGGAATCGGGCGGAGCAGGAGCCAGGATTGGATCGGGATGTCCTTGTGGGTTGAGACAAAGGCCCAGGTCCTGTCGAGCTCAAGGGCCTCGTCCTCGGGGGCGATGTTGAAGTCGACCCCGACGGTGCCTTCCACCGGCTTGCCCTTGTCGATGGCCGGGAACGCGACGCAGCCCGCCACCAGGCCTCCCTCGATCGCGGCCTTGTGCACCTCGGGAACGACACTGCCCTCGCCCAGGGTGGCGGACAGCACCTTGCCGTCCGCGGCCACCTTGAGTTTCGCCACGATGCGGGTGATGCCGACCTTCCTGAGGGCGGCGGGTTGGAAGGGATTGTTGAGGATCAGGGGCTCGGCCTGGCTGTTGGCGTAGGCCAGCGGGCGCGACTGCGTCAGCCACGCGGCGATGTCGGGATAGAAGAGGCGGTTCTCGGGGTCGGCGGCGGACATCAGGCCGGAAAGCTCATCGATGAAGGCGCACAGGGCGGGTACGTTTTTGACGTCGTTCATCACCAGCGGCACACCCTCGCGCGTGACGGCGATCATGGCCTGCCCTTCCGCGGGGGCAAAACGTGTGAAGGCGCTCAGTGAGGGTTGCTCCCGGTAGTCGGCCACGAGCCAGGGCATGTGGACGGCTGTCGCGATGTTGGCGTTGCCCTTGTCGTCGTGGCGCACACCGAGGAAGATGACCTCCATCTTCGGGCCGTAGAGCCGCTTCAGGCGGTTGTAGGCGGCGCGGAAGAGGGCGGAGGTCTCATAGGATTCGGGCCCCCAGGCTGTCCCGAAGAAAAGCACATAAACCTCCGGCTCCGGCCGATTGGCCAGGTCGGCCGGCACGAGCTTTTCACCCTTGAGCTCCATGACCCTTCCGATGAATTCCGAGCCAAAGCGGCTCTTGGACTTGGCCCAGGACGCCGCCTGGGGCGGCTTGGGCGCGACTTCCTGGCAGAAGCGCTTGAGGTCCTCGGGCTTGAGGTTGCGCACCAGCACGCGGCGGCTGCCTCCAGTGCTCGCCTTGAAAACGGCGAAGGGGCCGTAGACGCCGCTGGGTTCAGCCTTGAAGCTGTTTCCCTGGAGGTCGGTCCAGTTGGATGACTTGGCCTGGCTGGTGACGCTGGAAACCAGCAGCGCCAGGCCGGCGCACAGGAGGGTACGTAGGAGTGGGTTCATGGGCAACGGGGTGCCTGTGAGCGAAACTTTCGGACCTGTCCATTGCAAGAGTGCAGGAGTTCGAATTCTTGTCGGGCCCACCCGACTCCCTTGCACCGGCTCAGTCCACCGCGTTCACGTCCACCGCGACCTTCAGTTCGTGCGCGCCGCTGCCGACGAAGACGCCGCGCAGGGGGCTGACATCGGAGAAGTCGCGTCCCCAGGCCACCGTGATGTGACGCCCACGGGGGAGGGTATTGTTCGTCGGATCCATGTCCACCCAGCCCAGGCCGGGGCAGTACACGGAGACCCAGGCGTGGGACGCGTCGGCGCCGACCAGCTTGACCTTGCCCGGCGGGGGGACGGTCTCGATGTAGCCGCTCACGTAGCGTGCCGCCAGGCCGAGCGAGCGCAGGCAGGCGATCTGGACCTGCGCGAAATCCTGGCACACGCCGCGCTTCTTCCTGAGGACCTCGAGCGTGGGCGTGGCGATGGTGGTCGCGCTGGGATCGAAGCTGAAATCGCTGAAGATGCGGCGCATCAGGTCGCAGGCCGCCTCGAGCAGCGGGCGACCTGGCTCGAAGCTGGGGCGGGCGTAGTCGGCGAAGGCGGGGTGCAGCGGCACCAGGGGCGAGCCAAAGGTGAACTCCAGGGCGCGGCCCTCGTCGCTGTGGGGATGCGCCAGGTTGAGCTGCCCGCGCACCTGCTCCCAGGGGGCTGTGGCCCAGCCGAGCTCCTCCTGCCCCTGCTGCAGCTCCACGAGGGTGAGGGAGGTGACAGTCAGCTGTCGGTAGGGGCTCTCCAGGCTGAAGAAGACCGACTCATTGCCAAAATAGTCGCGGCGGGTTTCCCGGTGCGTGGGCACGGGGTAGATCTCGAGGCTGTGCTCCAGGCAGACCTGCCCCGGACAGTGGCGGGGGCTCAGGCGGGCCACGTGATGGGAGGCGCTGACCTCCGATTGGTAGCTGTAGACCGTCGTGTGTCGGATGGAGTAACGCATGGCGGCGCCGTTCAGCTGGGTTTGACGGGGGTGTGCGCAAAGAAGCGCTGGGTGATGCCGTCGGAGATGTGGCGCATGTCCTCGGCCAGGCGGCCGAGCGTGGCGGGAAGGGGATCGGCGGAGGGATCCTTCTCTCCCTCGCACAGGTCGGCGAGGTCGAGCTGCGACAGCATCTTCTTCACGGACTGGAGCAGGCGCTGCTCGCGGTTGGCGGCGGGGTTGGCGCTGCGCGCGCCGGGCAGGCGCTGGACGTGCTCGAGCATGGAGGCGACCTGGAAGGCGAAGGAGCGCGGGTTGCTGTCGTCGGCGATGAGCAGGTCGGTGACGGTGGGCCACTGGGGCTGGCCGAAATAGCGGCGGCGGTAGGTCATCACGCTGTCGGCGATCTCGAGGATGGGGACGAGCGCCACGCCGTTGTCGTTGCCGCGCAGCTGCAGGCCGTTCTGGAGCAGGGTGATGATGTTGATGGAGCGCTCGAGGCGGCGGCCCATGTCGAGGAAGCGCCAGGCGTGGCCGCGCGTCATGTTCTCCATCTCCATGCCGCTGAAGGCGGCGAGGTGGAGCACGATGTGGTTGAGCACCTCGAGCGCATGGTTGGCGGGCGAAGTCGTATCCAGGGGACGGATACCGCCCTGCAGCTTGCTGAGGATGCGCTGGGTGTCCGCCGAGAAGCGGTCGCGCAGGCTGAAGGCGAGTCCCTGGAGGCGGCTGTGCACCTCGCGTATCGTGCCGAGGCGGTGGGCGTGGAAGACGATCTGCACGCATTCGCGCTCGATGCCGGCGAGGCTCCGGCGTTCCAGGAAGGCCTCGGGGAAAAGCTCCAGGCGCACCATCAGCTGCACCATCGCCGCCAGCTCGGGAGTCTCCTCCGTGCCGGATTCGGTGGTGAGGCGGTTGAGCATGCAGCGCAGGAGGCGGGAGATGTCCTCGAGGCGCTCGGCGTAGCGGCCGAGCCAGAAGAGATTGTCGGCCACCCGGCTGGGCACCTCGGCGGGGGCGCGCTCCAGGCGGATCACGCGCGTGGCGGGGCGCAGTAGTGAAACATTGGATACGGGCCCGTCCGAGAGCACCCAGGTGTCCTTGCTCATGCCGCCGCCCTGCATCGAGACGATCAGTCCGTGGGTGGAGGTGGAGACGCGCGTGAGGCCGCCGGGCAGCACGCGGATGCCGTCGGGGCCGGCGCAGGTGAAGCCGCGCAGCACCACGGGGCGCGCCGGGGTGGACTCGCCGTCGCAGGTCGGGATGCGGCTGAGCGACACGCGCTCCTGCGCCACGTACTCGGTCGGGTTGAAGGCGATGTCGGCGAGCAGGGCCTCCTTGGCCTCCGGGGTGAGGCGCGAGGCAAAGTGGTGCGGGCCGCGGCTGGCGCCGAAGCTGCGCTTGATGACAAGGCTGTCGAAGTTCGCCAGCACATGCTCACGGTCGGACGCATCGCCGCACCACCAGGTTTTCACCGCGGGCAGCAGCAACTCCTCGCCGAGCAGGCGGCGGCAGAAGGCCGGCATGTAGCGCTGCAGGGCGGGGGACTCCAGCCAGGTGCAGCCGAGTGAATTGACGAGAGCCACATGGCCGGAGCGCACGGCGTTGAGCAGGCCCGGGACGCCCAGGTGCGAGTCCGCCTTGAACTCGAGCGGGTCGCAGAAGGCGTCGTCCACGCGCCGGAGCAGGATGTCAACCGGGCGCAGGCCCTCGAGCGTCTTGATGAAGACGTGGTGGTCGCGGATGACGAGGTCGCCGCCCTCGACGAGCGCGAAGCCGAGGTAGCGGGCGAGGAAGCTGTGCTCGAAATAGGTCTCGTTGAAGGGGCCCGGGGTGAGCAGCGCTATGGAGGGTGCGTCCGTGCCTGCGGGGGCCAGCGCACGCAGGCTGTCCCGCATGCCCATGAAGAAGCTCGCGAGCCTCTGCACCTGGGCGATGCGGAACTCATCGGGCATGGCGTGCGAGAGCACGATGCGGTTGGCAAGGGCGTAGCCCAGCCCGGACGGTGCCTGGGTCCTGTAGGAGAGCACACACCAGGTGCCGTCCTCGCGGCGGGCGAGGTTCGTGGCGTGCAGGTTCAGGGGGAAGCCATGGGCGGGCAGCACTCCGTCGCAGGGGCGCAGGAAGCTCGGGTTGGCGTGGACCAGGGCCGCGGGGAGCAGCCCCTCGCCAACGAGATGGCGGGGACCGTACACATCGTTCAGGATGGCGTTGAAGAGGCGCGTGCGTTGGCGCAGCCCCCGCTCCAGCTGCTCCCACTCCGACTGGGGGATGACAAAGGGGAAAAGATCCAGTCCCCAGGGGCGGTCCATGCCCTGCGTGTCGGAGTACACGTTGTAGGTGACACCCAATTCCTCCAACTGCCTGCGCACCAATTCCCTTCGGGCGGACAGCTCCTCCCCCGAGGAATTTTGAAGCAGCGTGGAAAGTGCCTCCCAATGGGCACGCAGACGCCCGTCCTCGGTGGTTTCGTCATACCAAGGGCTGCGATCGGTGAGGGAAGGGGCGGGCAACATGGGGTTGGCGTGTGTCCGAACTGGTCTGCCCGGGCATCAGCCAAGCACAAGACGAGAATAAGAGAAATTCATGGATTGCGCCAGCAAGGGCCCATGAGAAAGGCCCATGGGCGCTGCGAAGAGAACCCCAAAAACGGGGCTCAGTCTATTTTTCGCCGCAGGTCGAGGGTGAAGGGAAATTCCGGGTTCAACTCGGACACCGGGAGCTTCATCTTGCCCGGTGTGTGGCCGTGCGGGAAGAAGCGCGCGAGGCGCCTGCCTTCGGCCTCGTAGGCATTGACGGGGAAGGTGGTGTAATTGCGTCCGCCCGGGTGCATCACGTGGCTGGTGCAGCCGCCGATGCTGCGGCTGTTCCAGGTGTCGACGATGTCGAAGACCAGGGGCGAATGTACCGGGATCGTCGGGTGCAGGCAGCTTGCCGGCTGCCAGGCGCGATAACGCACGCCCGCCACAAATTCGCCGACGGTGCCCGTCGGGTGCAGCGGTACGCGGCGTCCGTTGCAGGCGATCATGAAGCGCGGTGCATTGAAGCCGGTCACGCGGACCTGAAGGCGCTCAAGGGAGGCGTCTACGAAGCGCACGGTGCCTCCACCGCCCGCCTCCTCGCCGAGCACATGCCAAGGCTCGAGGGCGTTGCGAAGCTCCAGCCGGATGCCGCGTCGGACGAGTTCGCCCATGACGGGGAAGCGGAACTCGAAGTGGGGCGCGAACCAGTCGTCCTGGATCGGGTAGCCCGACTCGCGCAGCTCGCCGAGGACCTCGTTGAAGTCCTGCCTGACCCAGTGCGGGAGCAGGAAGCGGTCGTGCAGCTCCGTGCCCCAGCGCGCCGGCGCGGCCTCGTAGGGCTCCCTCCAGAAGCGTGCCACGAGCGAGCGCAGGAGGAGCTGCTGCGCCAGGCTCATGTGCGCATGGGGAGGCATCTCGAAGTTGCGCAGCTCAAGCAGGCCCAGGCGGCCAGTGGCGCTGTCAGGCGAGTAGAGCTTGTCGATGCAGAATTCGGCGCGGTGGGTGTTGCCCGCAAGGTCCGTGAGGATGTTGCGGTAGAGCCGGTCGACGAGCCAGGGCGGACAGCTGTCACTGCGCGAGGGCGTGTGCTGGAAGGCGAGCTCGAGCTCGTGCACGGCATCGGTGCGTGCCTCATCGAGGCGCGGGGCCTGGCTGGTGGGCCCGATGAAGAGTCCGCTGAAAAGGTAGCTGAGGGACGGGTGGTTGTTCCAGTAGCCGACCAGGCTGCGCAGCAGGTCGGGGCGCCGCAGCAGCGGGCTGTCGGCTGGCGTGGGGCCGCCGATGACGATGTGGTTGCCGCCGCCCGTGCCGGTGTGCCGGCCGTCGATCATGAACTTTTCCGTGCCGAGGCGGGTCTGCCTGGCCTCCTCATAGAGGAGCTCGGTGTTGGCGACGAGGTCGTCCCAGCGGCCGACGGGGTGCATGTTCACCTCTATCACGCCCGGGTCCGGGGTGACCTTGATGACGTTGATGCGAGGGTCGTGCGGGGGCGGGCTGCCCTCGAGCACCAGCGGCAGGCCGACGGAGGCCGCGGCCGCCTCGATGCGCGAGATCAGGTCGAGGTAGGTCGTGCTGTCGCGTACTGGCGGAATGAATACATGCAGGCGGCCGTTGCGGGGCTCGATGCAAAGGGCAGTGCGGATCAGCCATGCTGCCGACTCGTTGAGCTGGGGCGCGCGGTGGGCGTCGCTCGGCGTGCCGCGCGAGGACTGCACCTCGGAGGGGGGACGGCCCAGGGTGCCGGGGACGCCGGTGGGCAGGAAGGCCTGCCGGGTGGCGGCAGGGTCGGGCAGCGGCGCGAGGGGCGCCATCGGGTCGTTCGGGATGATCCAGGGGTAGTCGTTTTCAGCCACCCAGGGCAGTGACTCCAGCGGGAGGCGGTAGCCGATCGGGGAGTCGCCCGGGATCAGCCAGAGGGTCTCGTTGCGCAGGAACCAGGGGCCGCTGGCCCAGGCCGAGTCGCCCGCGGGCTGCAGGGGCAGCACGAAGCCGGTC
>JAHFTI010000058.1:0-750 GCA_023265535.1 Opitutaceae bacterium | reverse complement strand
GGCGAGGCGCTCCCTGTCCTCCTTGTTGGAGAGGCGGTTGTCGAGCGGGTTGACGTTGGAGGGCAGGCGCCGCTCCTTCCACATGTAATAGTAGGCGTCCTCGTAGGCGGGAATGAGCCAGCGTTCCTCGACGCCGAGCTCCCTCACCAGGGCCTTGGAGAAGGCCTCCGCCTGCTCGATGCCATGGCCGTAGTTGCGGGACTCGTCGGCGATGAGCCCCTCGTTTTTCCAGAGGGGCTTGCCATCCTTGCGCCAGTAGCAGGCCTTGGCCCAGCGGGGCAGCGGCTCGCCGGGATACCATTTGCCCTGGCCGTAGAAGAGGAGCCCGTTGGGGGCGAAGTGTTTCTTCAGGCGGCGCAGGAGCTTTCCCGAAAGGATGTGCTTGGTGGGACCCACGGCGGCGGTGTTCCACTCGGCGCCGTCCATGTCGTCGATCGACACGAAAGTGGGCTCGCCGCCCATCGTCAGGCGCACGTCACCCTGCTCGAGCTCCTCGTCGATGCGGCGTCCGAGCTCGCGGATCGCGGACCACTGCTCGCCCGTGTAGGGCTTGGTCACGCGCGGCGACTCATGGATGCGCGTCACCTGCATGGTGTGCTCCAGCTTCGACTCGCACTTGTCGACGGCGCCCGAGACGGGGGCTGCCGTGGAGGGTTCCGGCGTGGCCGCGAGCGTGATGTGCCCCTCGCCCGCCAGCAGTCCGGAGGTCGGATCGAGGCCGATCCAGCCCGCTCCCGGGAGGAAGACCTC
>JAHFTI010000057.1:2270-12865 GCA_023265535.1 Opitutaceae bacterium | reverse complement strand
TTCATCCAATCGGAGGCGGCCATTCGCTCGGAGCATGAGGTCGAGCACTTTGTCTTTCCCGCGCACGGCACGGAAAAACCCTCGGGCGGACATGTCGAGCTTCGCCCTCTCTGGGACCAGGCCAGCCCGCACCGGAGAATCCTGGTCACCGGCGGAGCCTCCTGCCCGGACGGCATCATCCAGCAGGTCATCTGCCGCATCAACCGGCTGCTGCCCGCCGACAGCCTCAGGCCCATAGAGGCAGTGCTCGGCTCCATACAGCCATAAAAAAAGCCGGCCAACAAAGGCCGGCTTTTTTGCAGGAGCGGAGAACGCTCAGAAGCGGATGTTCATTCCAAGACGCAGACCGGTCTGTGTGGTGAGGTCGACGTTGGTGGAGTAGTTCACCTCGGCAAGGGTCTCCTCCGAAGTGATATTCTGGGTGTAGGAACCCGTGCTCTGGAAAATGGCGCCGGCGTAAAGACCGGTGCGCTCGGTCAGCCAGTACTCAAGGTTCGCATCGAGGTAGTAGCCGGGGAGAGCCTTCTTGTCGTAGCCACTGTCAGTCCGGGTGATGACGGTCTCATCATCGGTGGGAGTGAACTCGCTGTCGACGGTGTAGGTCGTGCCGGCATAGACCAGGGCCGCACCGGCGCCGATGGAGAAACGGAACTTGGCGGTGACCGGAATAATGAAGGTGGGGCCGACGCGGAGTGTATAGTAGGCGCCCTTGATCTTGTAGTGGTTTCTGACGGTGGCCTTGAAAACCTCATTCTCCGCGGAGGGAGCCGAACCGGATTGGGTGATGACGGGATTGTTGCCTCCCGAGATGGTGGGCTGGTTGGGAAGCGTAGTCGAGTCGTTGACGCTCGTGGTGATCGTGGAGGTGGTCCCATCGGGATTCACGACGGTGACCGTGGTGGAGGTGGGATGGGAGGTGCCGGGGGTGCCCGCCGCCTGGCCGTCCAGGTAGTACTTGTCGGTCCTGGTCTCGATGTTGGCCTGCTCGTAGCGAAACAGGTGCTGGCGGATGTCATTCAGGCTGAGACCGCCGGAGACATTCCACAGGATGCGACGGCCGAGCTTGGGCAGATCGCGAGAAACCGTGACCTCGAGTCCGTAGGTGTTGCCCATGCTCTCGAGAGCGGGAGACTCAAGAACCTTGGCGGTATAGGTGTTGAAATTGACAAAGCCACCGGAGACCTGGGTGGCGTGCTCGTAGACCCAGTTGTTGGTGGTGCCATCGCTGGCCATGGGGCGGCCCGCGCCATCCGAACGGGTATCTACGCCGACGGTGCCATCATCGTAGATGCGGGCGACGGTGGTGGAGCCGGTGGGGACCACGGAGGTGTCGAAGGCGGTGGCGAGCTTGTTGAAGACCCTGCTGCTGCCTCCGAAGGTGGCCTTGCTGCCGGAAAGGGCACGGTAGCCATACGAGAAGGTGTACTTCGGGATGGCGATGTACTCGTCAGTCGCAAAATAGAGATTCTCAACCGGAGCGGGTGCCTTCTTCTCGTCGTCTTGAGCGAAAAGCGGGGCGGCAACAAGCGCGGCGAGCAGGAGCAGGGATTGTTTCCTCATACGTGGGCAGGACAGCGGCAAACGGGACATGTTTCCTAGGACGATGCGATACTTTTTGGCACGCATGCAAGCGCAGATCACAGACATTTGTGCGAGCGGCGCAGGTGCCTAGGGTGTGGGTGGACCGAGCTTCTCAAGCAGCTCGGGATGGGCTGCGAGGAAGCCGGAAAGGCGCTCAAGCGCCGCAAAGGTTTCGGGGCTGATGTGATGCTCCAGGCCCTCCACGTCGTGGGAGACGATTTCAGGGGGGAGCTTGAGCATGGTGAGAAACCCGGTGAGCAGTTCATGCCTATGGGCGATGCGATCGGCGACCGCCTCCCCTGCGCTGGTGAGCACCATGCCCCTGTACTTCTCATATTTGACGAGCCCCTCGGTATCGAGGCGCTGGATCATGCTGGTGACGCTCGCCTGGGAAATTCGAAGCTCCGTGGCGATGTCGACGACCCGGGCATAGCCCTTCGTCTTGATCAGCTGGCGGATTCGCTCGAGATAGTCCTCGGCCGCCTCAGAGGTGCGCGGCGTGGGAATCTGTTGGGGGTCTGTCACCCACTTAGACGAACAAGGGTGCAAAAAGAGTCAAGCCCCCGGGAGGACCCGGGGGCTTGGCGTTGAAAGGCGGCGAGGGGCTCAGTTGCCCGACTTTTGGTCGCGTTGGGCGCGAAGCACGGCCCTGAACATCTGGATGCACATCCAGAAGACCACGCTCATGCAGGCGGAGGTGAGTCCGCTCCACAGCACCACCATCCTGGGATCGCTCGAGGGAACGTGCGAATTCACGATGGAGTAGATGATCACGAAGAAAACGGCGCAGAGGACGAGGTCCACCGCTAGGGTGACGGGCGTGACGTTTTTGCGTTCAGACATAAGGGCATGAGAACATATTTCCGCTGCTTGTCGAATACGGGAAACACGTGACGAGGCAATTAAGCCAAAAAGGACGGAGGGGCGGGCACCCATTACGAAAATTAATCGACCCCGCCCCGACAATACGGGGAGAGAATGCGCAATGATGGCTTGAGCCCGGGCCGGAAACCTCATGGCCTTTCGCAGCATGTCCCTCCCCCGCTCCATCCTCGTAGTCGGTTCAGGCGGTCGCGAACACGCGATCGTGAAGGCACTCCTCCGTTCGCCCGCCAAGGCACGCATCGTGTGCGCCCCCGGCAACGCCGGCATCTCCAAGGATGTGGAATGCGCGGCCGTGGCGGCCGACAACGTGGCCGGCCTGGTGGCGCTGGTGAAAAAGGAGCGCATCGAGTTTGTGGTGGTGGGACCCGAGGTGCCGCTCTCGCTCGGCCTTGTCGATGAGCTGGAGAAGGCGGGAATACCGGCCTACGGCCCCAAGGCGGATGGCGCCCTGCTGGAGGCCTCCAAGATTTTCACGAAGCAGATCCTCCTGAAATACGGCATTCCGACGGCCCCTGCTGGCTTTTTCAGCGAGGTGGCCCCGGCACTGGAATACCTGCGCACGCGCAAGATCCCGATCGTCGTGAAGGCGGACGGGCTGGCTGCAGGCAAGGGCGTCGTCGTGGCGCAGACCCTGGAGGAGGCCGAAACCGCGGTGCGCGAGATGCTCGAGGGCGGCAAGTTCGGCAGCAGCGGCAAACAGATCCTCATCGAGGACTGCCTCTACGGCGAAGAGACCTCGATCCTGGTGATTGTCAGCGGCACCGACTACCTCATTCTCCCCACCTCGCAGGATCACAAGCGCGCCGGCGACGGCGACACGGGGCCCAACACGGGCGGCATGGGCACCTACTCCCCGGCCGAGGTCGTCACACCCGAACTTTTCCAGGTCATCGACAAGGAGATTGTGCTGCCCTCCGTGGAGGCGATCGCCAACGAGGGCATCGACTTTCGCGGCACCCTTTTCGTGGGCATCATGCTCACGCCCGAGGGTCCGCAGGTGCTCGAATACAACACCCGCTTCGGCGACCCCGAGACGCAGGTCGTGCTGCCGCGCGTGGAGAACGACCTGCTGGAGCTGCTCTGGGCCGCGGCCAAGGGGACGCTCAAGGGGCACGAGCTGCGTGTCAGCGCCGACCACACGCTTTGCGTGGTGATAGCGGCCAAGGGCTATCCCGACGCCTACGGCAAGGGGGACCTGATCGAGTTTCCCGCACAGTTTCCGCCGGGAACGGATGTCATCCATGCCGGCACCGCACTCGACAAGGAAGGCCGCGTGGTGACCGCCGGCGGACGCGTGCTGGGCGTGACGGGCCGAGCCGGGACCCTGAAGGAAGCCGCCGCGAAGGCGTATTCACTTTGTGGGGACATCCGCTGCGCCAGCAAATACTACCGCAACGACATCGGAGCCAAGCAGCTCAACCGGCGCTAAGACGGCCACCCTTGCCTGCCCTGCACTTCCCATACCTGCCCTAGCCTGCGCTGCCCTGATCCACCCGACGCTCCAGGGCTCCGTGCACGCCGTCCCTATCCCTTGAAAAAAAACGCCCTGCTCCTCGCCTGCCTGTTCCTAGCCGGTCTGTGCTGCCAAGGCTCCCCACAGGTGCACGACCTCGGGCAGGGACTGGGTTACCTTCAGATAAGAAGCGTGCCTGCGGACCTTCCGGGCAGCCGGGACAAGGTGCCGGAACAGCAGGCCTGGGTGATCGACCTGCGGGGGGCAAAGACCGACCAGTCCCAGACAAGGACCTTGCTGGCGTGGCTTCGTTTCCACTCGAAGGCGAGCGCCCCGTCGCTAGTGCTGCTGAATGCGGACACCACCCACATGCTCCGGGAGATGATCATCGAGGCGCAATGGCCCTCGCTCATCACCCTGGCCCCGGCCCCTGCGGGGTTCCAGGCCGACATCCTGGTCGAGGCGAACGCGGAGGCGGACCGCAAGGCGGGCGACGCCATCAAGGAAGGGCGGAAGCCCATGGAGCTCATCTCGATCAACCAGGCGAAGGTCCGCTGGGACGAGGAGGTCCTGGCCAAGGAAAAGTCGAGCGGAGGCAGCGGCATCGCGCCTCCCCCGCCCGAGCTGGAGAAGAAACCCGACCCGGCGGCCATGGAAGCCTTCAGGCCGGGCGACCCCGTGCTCGCGAGGGCCGTTCAGATCCACAGGAGCCTGCTGGCCCTGCAGGCGCTGAAGGGGCCTGTCAGGCGCTAGCCGGAGGAGTTTGCGCCAGCGTCTTTAGCCAGTTGCATTTGCCCCCCAAACGTATTGATTGCCCCCACCCAAGATGACCAGCCGCCGCACCATCATCACGGTTTGCACCGCGAACATCTGCCGCAGCCCCATGGCAGCCGCGCTGCTCCAGCACGCCCTGGCCGCCCAGGAGGAACCGTTGCGTTCCCTGCAGGTGATCTCGGCAGGAGTGGCGGCGCATGACGGCGAGCCCGTATCACAGAACTCGATACAGGCGCTGAAGAAGGTGGGCATCGACGTCAGCTCACATCGCAGCCAGATGCTCACGCCCAAGATGGCAAATGAGGCCCTGGCCATCTTCTGCATGACGGAGACTCATCGGGCCCGCATCCAGATGGTCGTGCGCCCCGCGCCCAAGCACCTGCACCTCTTCAGGGAGTTCCTGCCGAAGGGGGCGGACAAGGAGATCGGCGATCCCTTTGGCGGTTCGCTCAAGCTTTACGAGTCCTGCCGCGACGAGATGGTCGAGGCCATCCCGTCGCTCGTGGAGTTCCTGCGCAAGCTTTGCGCCGAGGAAAGCTGACCCGGCCCCGCCCTCAGGCGCGGCGGATCAGGAAGGCGCCCGCTCCGTCGTGCCCGTGCTCCCAGGGCGTGGCCTGCACGGAAGTCTCCAGAACAAAGGCTCCCTTGGAGGCGTCGATGAAACGTTTCACCACATTGATATTCTCGTCGGGCTCGATGCTGCAGGTGGAGTAGACGAGGCGGCCGCCGGGCGCGAGCAGGCGGGCGGCGGTCAACAACATGCGATGCTGCTGGACGGCGTGGCGGGCGAGGTCGGCCTCCTCGAGGCGCTCCTTGACGTCGATGCGGTGACGCATGACGCCGGTGTTGGAGCAGGGGACGTCCAGGAGGATGGCGGAGTACTGCTGGGGCAGTCCGTTGCTGTTGAGGGCAAGGGTCAGCTCGCTGGAAATGTCGGCACCCATGCGGCGCGTGCGCACGCCGGTGATGCGGGCGAGGTTCTCCTCCAGGCGATCCTGGCGCAGGCCGGGCAGGTCGACGGCGATGATCATGCCCTCGCCTTCCATACGGTCGGCACAGGCGATGCTCTTGCCACCGGGGGCAGCGCAGAGGTCGATGACCGTCTCACCGCGCTTGGGGGCGAGGAGGTCCACAGCCAGGCGGGTGGAGGGATCCTGCACATAGAGTGTGCCGGCGGCGAGCAGGGGGGCGGCCTCGCGCCAGTGGCCTGCCTCGATGAGGAAGAAACCCGGCCAGTTGGTGGGCTTCAGGAAGGCGGGCAGCTCGGCGGCGGCCGGACCGCGCCAGCGGGCATAAATGGGTGAGGGCGTGAGGTTCCACTCCAGCAGCTGACGGGTCGCCTTGGCGCCGAAGAGGGCGAACCAGCGCTTCACCATCCATTCAGGATGCGAATAGTAGGCGGCGAGCACGTGGGCCGGGGCGAGGGCGCCGGGGACCTTGTCGAAGCCGATCTCCTCGGAGACGCGGCGCAGGACGGCGTTGACCAGCTTGAGCTCGGCGGGGGCGATCAGGCGCTTGGACTGCTCCACGGCGTGATGGACGACCTTGGCGGTCTGCCCCTCGGGGTCGGTGTCGGCGAAGGCCTCAATCAGTTCGAAACCAGCGACAAAAAGAATGGCGAGCACACGGTGCCGCGGGGGGTGTGCGAGGCGGCGCTCAAGGATTTTCTCGAGGCGAAGATGGTGGCGGACGGCACCAAAAACCAAATGTTGGACCCGGGCGCGCTCAATCGAGCTCAGATCCGCCTGAGTGTTTTCCATGAGGTCATCGATGCGTTCGGACTTTTCCAACCAGCGATGTACGAGGCCAATTGCCTCGACCCACGGGGACTTTTCATGTTTATGAACAACATCACTCATTTGTCACCTCAACGATACACAGTTTGACAAGCTTCATCATAATCCGCTCAACTTGTCGTTTCAGGCTCATCATCACGCAACCATGAATTCCGAAGCCGTCCTCGCGCTCATCGCTAAAAACCCGTCGCTCAAGGCGGCCAAAGCCAAGTTGGAAGGCATGGCTCCTGGCACCTATGTCATGCACAAGAGCTGGGGCTTTGGCCAAATCAAGAGCTACGACGAAGGGACGCAGCGTCTCATCATCGATTTCAAAGGCAAGAAGGCCCATCCCATGGATCCCGGCTTCTGTGTCACGACGCTCGACCTTCTCTCGCCCAAGCACTTGCTCGCCCGCAAGGAGACGGAGACCGAGGTCATCAACAAGCTGATCAGCGACAATCCCTCCCAACTGGTCGTCGAGGCTCTCCAATCCTATCCGAACAACGCCACCACGGCCATCGACCTCGAGCTCACGCTCGCCCAGGTGGTGGGTGAGGAGAAGTTCAAGAAGTGGTGGAGCGCCGCCAAGAAGCAGATCGCCAAGGATCCGCGCATCGCCGTGCCGGAGAAGAAGACCGAGTGCTACGTGCTGCGCGAGGAGCCCGTCTCCGCCGAGACCGAGCTGCTGGAACAGTTCACCAGCACCCGCTCCGCCCGCCGCCGCATCACCATCGCCGAGGAGCTCCTCACCACGGTGGAGAAGGACGGCAAGACCGATTTCAGCGCCGTGCTCAAGGGCGTGACGGACGCCGTCAAGGACAGCAACCAGATCGACGCTTCCGAGCGCCTTTATGGCGCCTATGTACGCGACCAAATCGCCAAGATCGTCGGCGTCGACATCGCCACCCTCGAACCCTCGCAGTCCGCGCTGGTTGCCGAGGCCCGCGACCTGCCCGTGATCGCCGACAAGATCCCGGTGTACTTCCAGCGCCGCCTGCTGGAGCTCGTCCGCGAGACCCATCCGATCGAATACCGCGACATCTTCTTCAACCTGCTCAAGACCTCGCAGGGCAAGTTCACCACCGAAGTGATCAACTTCATGGTGGAGGACGGCTGCAGCAGCGAGCTCGCCGCCACGCTCCAGCGCTGGCAGACCGAGCAGAACCTGCGCGCCCCGGTCCTGCTCTGGATCGTGAAGAACCGCGGCTCCAAGAAGTTCGCCAAGCTCATCCAGGAGCTGATCACCCCCCGCCTGCTGGGCGCCATCTTCTACGCCATCGACTACGAGGCACTGCAGGCCGCCACCGCGCGCCGCATTCCGCTCGCCGACGTGCTCAGCGAGGATCCGGACCTCATTCCCGACCTGCTGGCCACGGCTGACGCCGAGACCGCCCGCGACCTGGCCAACGCCCTCATGCTGAACCAGGGTTTCGAGGAGCTGACCAAGAAGTCGCTGCTGGCCCGCTTCATCAAGATCTTCCCCTCCATCCAGTCGCTGGTCGCCGGCGATGCCGAGGGCAAGGAGGAGCAGCTCATCGTTTCCCGCAGCAGCTACAACCGCAAGCGCGAGGAGTACGACGCCATCATCACCCGCAAGATCCCCGAGAACTCCAAGGCCATCGCGGTGGCGCGCGAGCATGGCGATCTCAAGGAAAACTCCGAGTACAAGATGGCCAAGCAGGACCAGCAGGTCCTCATGGCGCAGAAGTCGCTGCTCGAGCGCGACCTCGCCCGCGCCCGCATCACGGACTTCAAGGATGCCGTCACCGACCAGATCAGCATCGGCTGCGTGGTCACGCTCAAGAGCGACGCCGGCAGCTCCACCACCTACACCATCCTCGGTGCGTGGGACAGCGATCCCGAGAAGCACGTCATCTCCTACAAGACCCCGCTCGGCCAGGCCATGCTCGGCCGCAAGACGGGCGACCGCGTCAATGTCAAGGTGGGCAATGGCGAGGAGAACCAGGCGATCGAGCGCATCCAGCGCCTCGTCGACGTCCAGGGCTGAACAGCCTGAGATTCCTTTCAAACCCGCCTCCCGCAGGCGGGTTTTTTTGTGCCCGCGGACAACGGTTTGAGTTGTGCCCCTGTTTGGAACGCCTATGCAAGGGGCCGCAGATCCCCAACCCTGATGCTGCTTTTGCTCAAAGGCTTTTTGATAGGCGTCGCCGTGGCCGCCCCGATCGGGCCCGTGGGACTGCTGTGCCTGCGGCGTTCGATCGTCGACGGAAAGCTGAGGGGCTTCATCACCGGCCTGGGCGCGGCTGTGGCCGATGCCATGATGGCGATTGTCGCGGCTTTTGGCATCACGGCGATCCTGAGCTTCGTGGAAGGGCACCGCAGCTCCTTCCAAATCGGGGGGGCGGCCATCCTCATGGTGATGGGTGTGGCTGCGATGAAGGCCAAGCCGCCCACACGCACCAAGGGGCAGCTGCACACGCCCGGTCTGACAAAGGCCTTCTTTTCAACGATTGTCCTGACCCTGGCCAACCCGGTCACGATCGGCTCCCTGCTGCTGCTGTTCTCGGCCTTTGGTGTGTCGCTTGGGACTGACAATTGGCAAAACCCGGTCAAGCTGGTGGCGGGAGTGTTCCTCGGATCGGCGGCCTGGTGGCTGCTGCTCAGCCATTTTGCGGAGTGGTTCGGGCGCAAGCTGAACACACACCTGCTGCGCAGCATCAACATTGGCACGGGGGTCGTGCTTTGCCTGTTGGGCGCCTACCAGCTGCTCTGCGTCTTCATGGGATGGTGAGTGCAAGGATGGCCAAGGCTTGAACACCACGCACCCCAAGTGTCAGCCTCCACGCACGTGAACACCCACTGGGATATCTTCAAGGCCCTCTCCGACCCCACCCGCCTCAGGCTGCTCGCCCTGCTCTCCAAGGAGGAGCTCTCGGTGGCGGAACTGCAGGAGATCCTGGGAATGGGCCAGTCACGCATCTCCACGCAGCTCGCCCTGTTGCGCCAGGCGGGGCTGGTGCGCGATCGCCGCGAGGGGAAAAAGGCCTATTACGCGACACGGGCCGACCTCGACGAAAAGCTGGAACGGCTGCTGCGTTGCGCGGTGGACTCCGTGGTGAACTCGCCTGAGATGACGGTGGACCGCGAGAGCCTCGAGCGCATCCTGCTGAAGCGGCGCAGGCATGCGGAACAGTATTTCAACCTGATAGCAGGCAAGCTGGGCAAGGGCTATTGCCCAGGGCGGTCCTGGGAGGCCATCGGGCATCTCGCGCTGCGCCTCGTGCCACGCATCACGATCGCGGACCTGGGCGCCGGCGAGGGCATGGTCTCGCAGCTGCTGGCCAACCGCGCGGAGCAGATCTGGTGCATCGACAATTCCCCCAGGATGGTGGAGGTGGGCATGGAGCTCGCACGCAAGAACGGGCTGGCAAACCTCAGCTACAAGCTGGGCGACATCGAGGAGGTTCCCCTGCCCGACCGGTCGGTGGACCTGGCCATCCTGAGCCAGGCCCTGCACCATGCGCAGCACCCGCAGAAGGCGGTGGCCGAGGCGCACCGCATCCTCAAGCCGGGCGGCAGCATCGTGGTGCTCGACCTGAAGGAACACGACTTTGAGAAGGCGCGCGAGCTGTACGCCGACGTGTGGCTGGGCTTCAAGGAAAGTGCGCTGCACGGCTTCCTCAAGAAGGCCGGGTTCACGAAGGTGGAGATCAATGTCGTGGCGCGCGAACAGGAGGAGCCCCACTTCGAGACACTCCTGGCCTGCGGAACCAAAGCCTGACGGGCGGGCGGACGGCCGAGGTGGAAAGGTGGCGGACGGCAGGGCTCACCGTGCGGCATACACGCGCACGCTGTGCACGCGCCCGCGCACGGGAACGACGCCACGGTCAACCAAGCCCCTGGCCAGGTCCTGGGGCAGCCTGCAGCGGACCTCCTCGCTCAGGAGTATGGAGGTGCCCAGGGTCTTGTTCATTGCCTCCAGGCGGGCGGCGATATTCACGGTGTCGCCGATGACGCTGTACTTCATGCGGGTGGCGCCCCCGATGTTGCCAGCCACCAGGGAGCCGGTGTGAAGGCCGATGCGCACCTGGACGCGTTCGACGCCGGCGTGCTGCCAGCGGGCCGCCATTCCTCGGCGGGACCATTCCTCATTGAGGCCTGCC
>JAHFTI010000057.1:0-2238 GCA_023265535.1 Opitutaceae bacterium | reverse complement strand
GTCGCGGGCATGGTCGGGCTGGGGAAAGGGCGCGCCGAAGACGGTGATGATGCCGTCCCCCATGAAATCCAGGGTGCAGCCACGGTGCTGCTTGATGACCTCCACCATGGCACCGAGATAGTCGTTGAGCATCGCGATGGTCTCGGTCGGGGAGAGCGTCTCGCTGATGCGGGTGAAATCCTGCACATCGAGGAAGAGGATGGTGGCCACGCACTCGCTGCCGCCCAGGGCGGGCACCCTGCCCTCGCGCAGGAGGCTCTCGGCGAGCTCGCGGCTGATGTAGAGACCGAAGGTCTCGCGCAGGCGTTCGCGGTCGCGCAGGTTGGAGGCCATCTGGGCGAAGTGGCGCGTGAGGATGCCGAATTCATCGCTGCGCTCGGGTGTGTCGGGCAGCAGCAGGTTGCCGCGGGCGATCTCCGTGGCGGCGTGGACGACCTGCGATAGCGGGCGCCTCACCTGGTGCCCCACCCACATGGAGAGCAACACGGTGACCAAAAGCACGGCGCCAAAGAGCCAGATGCACAGCGCGGCCACGCGGGACTGGATCTGCTCCACGTTGAAGGACAGCACATCAACCCCGAGCACCGCGACGGCACGGCCGTCTGCATCGCGAATCGGCGCGTACGCGGACTGGGTCTGGCCGAATTCATCGCCGACAGGACTTTCCTCCACGCTCACGCGAAGGAACCCCTGGAGCATCATGGGCACCTGGGTGGCGTCGTAGGGCTCCCCGCGCTTCGCCACGCGGCTCAGCTTCGATGCATCCAGGAGGAAACGGAGCTGCCCGCGGGCCTGCCCCTTCGTCAGGATGTAGATGGACTCGATGTCCCGCTCCTGATCCGCCACCGAACGCAGGCTGCGGTACAATGCCTGGTAGGCGGGCGACTCCGTCCCTGGCTCACTGAGGACGGTGGTGATCTCGGCGGGACCGATGGATTGGCTGAGCGAGAGGGCCAGGGAGTGGAGACGCTGGCGAAAGTTGTCCATTTCGCTGCGCTCAATCGCGCTGTAGGCGAAGAGACCCACGCAGGTGATGACCAAGGCGAAAGCCACTGCCAGGCAGAGGGCGAGCCTGAAGGGGAAGGTTCTCCAGAAGGGAAGCTCGACGAAGGGCCTTGCTGGGAGGGCGGGTTCTGCGGGAGGCTGCTGGGGCGCTGGGGGCATCGGAAGCCACTGATGCTTATCAGTTACCGGAGCAGCAACAAGTGCAATAGTGGCGTCAGGCCACAATTCCATGGAGGCACAAAAAAGCCGGACTGGCGCGAGGCCATCCGGCTTGGAAAGAGGCGGTGTGTGGGGGGGGGCGGCTTACTGGACCGTGACGGGCACGGTGATCTCACCGGCGCCGAAACCCTTCAGATAAAGGATGCCGGAGCCCTTCTTGCCGCCCTGCACGGGGATGGTCACGCTGGACTGGCCGGCAGGGACGACGACCTCGGGCATGATCACGCTCTCGGGGACATCGGTGGTGATGTCGAGCAGCAGGCCGCCCTGGGTGGCGGGCATGGGGAGGGTGAAGGTGAGGGTCTGCTTCTCACCGGGGCGCAGGACGAGCGAACTGGGGGAGACGCTGACGGAAGCGCCGTCCACGCGGAAGGTGCCGACGGGGGAGGCGCCACCGCCGCTCATGAGCTGGACGCGGTAGTTGCGGCTGGCTGCGACGGCGGGCACAAAGAAGCTGATGGAGTTCGGGGAGTCGAAGACGGTGCGGGCGGCGACATCATCGAAGTACACCACATCCTGCGGGGTGAAACCGCGGCCGAGCACGCTCACGCGGGCGCCGACGGGGCCGCGGGTGACCTCGAGGGAGAGGACGTAGCGACGGGCGATCTTGGACTTCTGGACGTTGGTATAAGCCTGGCGGGTGATCGTGTAGCCGTTGGAGTTGATCTTGTACTGAACGAGGAAGTAATAGGTCATCTCGTCCTGGCCGGCGGGCAGCTGGAAATCGATCTCGTAGAGGTCCTCGCCGAGGGAGCTCTTGGTCATCTGGTGGTTCTGGCCACCGATGACGATGTAGGGGATGAGACTGCCCTTGACCATGTTGCCATCGCCGCCAGACACGCGCAGGGAGAGCGTGTAGATCTGGGAGGGATTCTCCGCCAGCGTGGGGGCGGTCAAATTGGTCAGCTTCATGTCGCAGCCGGAAAGCAGCAACAGGGCGCCGACAGCAAAGAGGACGGCAAAAATTTGTCTCGCGAGGGTGAGAGGCTTGGTGTGCATTGCGATTTTTTCAGA
>JAHFTI010000505.1 GCA_023265535.1 Opitutaceae bacterium | reverse complement strand
CCTCCGCAGACCACGCAAGGCCATAACCCAGCAGACAGCATGAGCACCTCCACTTCCCGAGAAGCCATCCTCTCCCGCGTCCGCGGCGCCCTCGCCGGTATTCCGCGCCGCGCCACACTCCCCGACTGGAACATCGAACTCGCCGAGGCTCGCAAGCTCGTCGGTGACCGCGCCCCCACTGAGGTCTTTGCGGAGCGCATCAGGCTCGTGAGCGGCCGCGCCTACACGGATGTGCCCGCGATGGTCGAGGCACTCCGCGCAGGAGGCTGGCTGCACGGCTACATCGATCCCGTGCTCTGGCCTGAGCTCGCCCCCTTCTTCGGCCCCGAGTTCAAGGTCGAGACCGAGTACGATCGCACCCGCATCGATGACTACGCCTTCGGAATCACCCGCGCCCTGGGCGCGGTGGCGGAGACCGGCTCGATCATCCTGGATGACGCCGCCACCTCACGCCGCCTTGCAGCACTGACTCCCTGGGTCCACATCGCTGTCGTGCGGCGCAGCAGCATCCACCCCTTCCTGGCGGACGCCGTGACGCACCTCACCAAGGATCCGAACATCATCCTCGTCACAGGCCCCTCCAAGACAGCCGACGTCGAGGGCATCCTCATCGAGGGCGTGCACGGACCGGGCCAGCAATGGGCGCTGCTCGTCTGAGCGGACGGACGCGGGGTTGAATGCCCGAGCCCTCCGCGTGAGGCGCCAAGGCTCAACTCGCAGGCTTGTCGAAGATCCCCTTCATCACCTGGAGCAGGACCGACGGCACCAGGGGCTTGTTCACCAGGTGCCAACCCGGCTCAAGCTTGAAATGCTCCGTGCGCGGGCCCTTGCCGTGCCCTGTGCACAGGATCACGGGCAGGCCGGGCTTGATCCCGAGGATCCGCCTTGCCGCCTCGATGCCGCTGAGCCGCGGCATGACCACGTCGAGGATGATCATGTCGAAATGGTTGTGGGGATCCATCGCCACGCTGCAGGCCTCATCCCCGTCCGCCGCGACGCGCACCTCATAGCCGCTGCGGCGCAGGACCGTGGCGACGAGGCCGCGCAGGGGGGCGTCGTCATCGGCGAAGAGAATCCGCCTGCCATGCCCCTCCATTTCGGAGATCGCCGGACCAGGCACGGGAAGTTCCTCCTGATGGGCGGCCGGGATGAAGATCCTGAAGGTGCTGCCGCGTCCCTCCTCGCTGAAGGCATGAATGAAGCCCTCATGCTGCTGGACGATGCCGAGCACCACGGAAAGCCCGAGCCCAGTGGCGACCGCGAGGGACTTGGTCGTGTAGAAAGGCTCGAAGATGCGACGGAGCGTCTCCTGGTCCATGCCGCGCCCCGTGTCGGAAAAGGTGATCTGCACGAAGGCGCCCGGACGTGCCCACGGATAGGCCTCGACCTCCTGCTGTGAGAAATAGATCTGCGACAATTCCACCGCCACCTTGCCTCCCTGTGGCATGGAGTCGCGCGCATTGTCGCACAGGTTGCTGAAGGCCAGCTCAAGCAGGCGCTGGTCGAGTCGCACGAGCGGAAGGTCCTCCTGGAAATTCAGGTCCAAATGAACCTTCTCTCCGAGTTGCTTGCGCATGGCGGGGCACAGTCCCTCGACAAAACGCATGAGGTTGCCCTCTGCCAGGCGCATCGGGTGCTTGCGTGAAAAGATCAGAAGCTTGCGCGTGAGGTCGGCGGCGCGCCGGGTGGCCTGGTCGATCTGCGACAGGCACTCCGCCGATTCCGTGGCGCTGCTGCGCGGATCCTGCGCAAAGGCGAGGTTGGCGCGCACGATCTGGAGCACATTGTTGACCTCGTGGGCCACTCCGCTCGCGAGCTTGCCCACCGAGTCGGTGCGCTGGTCGTTTCGGATGCGATGCTCCATGCGGCTCTGCTCAGTGATGTCGCGGAAGATCACGACCGCCCCGCGCTGCACACCGGAGGCGTCACGGATGGGCGAGGCTCCGATGGAAACCACGCGCTCCACCCCGTCCCGGCTCGTCAGCCGGGAGTTGCCTTCCCAGACGGAGGGGCCGCCCTCCTGAAGGGCTCGTTCGGCGGGATTGGGAACCACGGCCCCCGTGGCCTCGTTGACCGCGATGAAAATCTGTCCCAGCGGAAGGCCTGCGGCATTCGCCATGGACCAGCCCGTGAGCCTGCAGGCCACGGGATTCATCCTTGTGATGCGGCCCTCACAATCCGTGGAAATCACCGCATCCGCGATCGAATCCAGCATGGAGTTGAGATCGGCCTCGCTCTGCCGCGCCTTGGCTTCGGCCTCCACGCGGGCCTCATGGTCCCTGGACACCTCCGCGTGCAGCCGGATGATCCGCCTGAGCAGGAGCGCCGACGCCACCATCGCGGCCACGAACGCGATGACCATCGAGATGCGCATGTTCCTGTGGCGCTGCTGTGCCACCTCGCCGAGAGTCCGCTCGATGTTTCCGAGGTCCCCCTCCGCCTGCTGGATGGCACGTTGGTATTCAGTAAGCCGATACAAGGTCAGGCCAAGGAGGGCAACCTCCTCGCCGGGCCGCTCCGGGGAGAACAGCACCTGCTCGTACGCGGCCACCATGCCGGAGCTGCTGACCACGGCCGCAAGCGGCGAATTCCGCAGCTTCCCAAAGTCGGGAAGAAAATCCTCCCGAAGCTTCTCGGTCTGCGAAAGGGTTTCACCCAGCCTGCGCATGCGCTCCAGCGACAGCCCCTCGGCCTGGATTTTCTCCCGCACCTCCGTGAAATGCCGGATGAAGCTGGCCCGCGCCTCGTCCCAGCTGGAGTAATTGGCGGCCGGATGCCTGGCATCGGTCTTGAACAGGCTCGTCACGAGCTGGAGCCGCCGGACCTCGGCCAGCAAGGCGGTCGCATCAGCCGCCACCTGCTGCCCCTGGCGGGTCTGATAGTCATAATAGCCGGCCAGCAGGAAGGTGCCCAACAGAAGGAACAGCAAGCCAAGCGCATTGATGGTCACACTGCTGCGCCTGCTCATAAACCCTCCTCGGCAGTGGCATCCAGGTTGGCCTGGAGACGCAGGTGATAGTTCTGCAGGATCGCGCTGATGGACAGGCCGCGCAACCTGTGGAAGGGATACTCCTCGAGAAAGACGCTCAGCTGGTCGCTATCCACGGAATAGGGATAGGGCATGTCCATCGCCATGCACTGGCGCATGCTCTCCCAGAGCTCCCCCATGCCCGTGTAGGCCTGGGAATCGTTGACCGAGCGGATGGGACTGGGACGCTGGGCCGCCACCGCCATGCGGCCATTGCCCTCGGCATCCACCGTGAGGTACTTCAGGAGCTCCCAGGCAGCCTCGGTGTCATTGGGCTCCGCGCGCATGGCGTAGGCCCAACCGTTCGCCGCGATGCCGCCATGCATGCGCTCGATGCCGGGGACTGCAGCCACGTCAAAATCGGGACGTGGCGTGGCGTTGATGAGATTTCCCGCCAGCCAGGCGCCGCTGAGGGTGAATGCCTGGGTGCCGACCACGAACGGGCTGAGAGGCGAGGTGACATTGACCGCTCCGCGCCGCTGGCGCCACTTGAGCAATGCGCGATATCCGCCCAGTGGCCCGT
>JAHFTI010000504.1 GCA_023265535.1 Opitutaceae bacterium | reverse complement strand
CAGTGGGCGGGGGGGCATGAAAAGGCCCGGCCTTTTGGGGGCCGGGCCTGGAGAGTGCTGCCGGGGTGGGGCGGCCTTACTTCTTCAGCTGGACGACGGAGAGTTCGCCCTGGCGTGCGAAGTCGATGGCCTCGCCGAGGATGCGGGCGGCCTCCTGCGGGGCGTGGAAGCCCATGGAGTTTTCGGCGTTGATGAAGTCGACGCGCCACTGGGCCTGGCGCTGCAGCTCATAGGCGGGCTTGAGGGCTTCCTCGGCGATGCCGGCCTTCTTGGCGGCCTCGAGGGCCCGGATGAGGGCGACGCAGGCGTCCTCGGCGCGCAGCATGAGGGCGTGGGTGCGGTCCTGGATGGTTTCCACGCGGGACTTGATCTCCTCCTCGGGGACGCGGTGGCAGGTCTGGCAGGACTGGGCGACGTTGAGCAGCGGGCTGCGCACGTGGTGGCTGCTGACCTTGATGGCGCCCTCGCGGACGTAGGGCATGTGGCAGTCGGCGCAGGAGACGCCGCTGCGGGCGTGGATGCCCTGGCTCCAGAGCTCGAATTCGGGGTGCTGGGCCTTGAGGACCTCGGCGCCGGTCTTGGCGTGCTTGAAGTCGGAGAAGCGTTTGCCGTCGGCGAACTTGATTTCGTTGTAGGTGGCCTCGATCTGCTCGACCTTGAGGCCCTTGGACCAGGGGAAGAAGAGGGTCATCTTGGGGCCGCAGTAGTATTCGACGTGGCACTGGCCGCAGACCATGGAGCGCATCTCCTGGCGGCTGGCGTCCTGGTTGGGGCTGTAGGGCAGCTTGCGGTCGCCCTTGCGCCAGCGCTCGATGGAGGGCAGGTGGGGGACGGGGTCGCTGCTCTTGGCGAGCTCGACGATGCCGGTGAGGAAGCCGGGCTTGGTGACGCGCAGCTGCATGTTCTCGGGATCGTGGCAGTCGATGCAGGCGACGGGGTGCTGGGCGAGTTTGCCGGCCTCGGCGTAGGGCATCTTGCAGACGGCCTCGAAGCCTGCGAAGAGTTGCTTGCGGGCGCTCTCGCTCTCGAAGGGGTCGGTGATGCTGCCGGGGGCGCCGAGTTTCAGGCCCTGTTCGCGGTAGAGCACGGTGTTGCTGGTGTGGCAATGCAGGCAGGCGCCGGTCTGGGGGCGCTCGGTGACGCGTTTGGTGACCTGCTGGTCGTAGAGCATGAAGGCGTGGCCGCGGCGCAGGTTGTAATCGATGGCGAAGGCGTAGCCGGCAAAGATTTCGGTGAGGCGGGGGTCCTCGGTGAGCTTGCTGAGGGGTTTGCCCTCGCTGCCGGCGCCGCCGAACTTGGTGCTGTATTTGTCGGCCGTGCGCAGGTAGCTGTCGTACTGGCGCGGGTAGTTCTTGCCCCACTGGGCGGGATCGACGGTTTTCTCGTCGATTTCCACGATCTTGAAGACGTTCTGGGTGGCCTCCGCCTTGCGGGCGACGATGTTCTGGTAGAGCATCAGCACCGCGAAGGTCGCGCCGGCGATGAGGGCGATGAGCAGCACGTAGCCCCAGAGGGCGATGCCGCGACGGTCGGAGAGGCGGGAGGAGTTCATGTGACGGGAAGGACGGTTTGTATTTGGAAAGCGGATACTGAGTGCGGAGTGGCCGGGGCGGGTGTGGTCGGGGGTGGGGTCGGCGTGCGGGGCGCTCACTTGACGGGGCCGTGGCCGACGTCGCGATGGCATTGCATGCAGTCGAGCATCTTGTCGGAGTGGCCGGGGTGGGTGTTGATGCCGGCGACAAAGTCCTTGTGACAGCGCACGCAGTTGGCCTGAAGGATGACCGAGTTGCGGGGCTTGATCATGATGGGTTCGTGGAAGTCCTGGAGCGTGAAACCCTTGGAGTGCCAGAAGCCGTTGTCCGCCTTGCTGAGGTACTTGGCGAAGAAGCCCTCGGGCGTGTGGCAGTCGTTGCAGGTGGCGTTGGCGTGATGGGGCGCCTTGAGCCAGCCGTCATACTGCTCGCGCATGATGTGGCAGTTCATGCAGGCCTTGGGGTCGTTGGAGAGGTAGGAATGGCCCTGGCCGTACCAGAAGGTGAAGACCCCGACGCCGAGGAAGAGGCCCATCATGCTGGCCAGCACGGCGGCAATCCGGAGGCGGGGTTTGTTGGCGGTGAGGGACATGGTGCGACGCGTACCGGATGGGATGCCCTCAAAGGATGAGGGTCAACGATCCTGGTGGCGGACCTTGACTGGGATCAAGGCCTTGCGGGGTTCGGGCCCCCGGAGGGGCGGGTTAGCAGGGGAATCCAATTCCCTTTTTGCCAGGCATGCAAAATTTTAATATGAGGCCGGGCTGGCAATCATGCGGTTCACAACTTGTCAGGACTGATTCCGGTGCGGGTGGACACAGTGGCGAGGACCTTGGGCACGTAGAGGCGGGTTTCGACGGGCAGGCTGTCGGCGATGCCGGCGAAGGTGGTGGACTTGGTCTTGGCGAGCAGGCGGCGGATGCGGCCCTCGCCGGCGTTGTAGGCGGCCAGGGCGAGGGGCCAGTCTCCAAATTTCAGATACAGGGAACGCAGGAGGCGGGCGGCGGCGCGGGCGCGCTTCTCGGGATGGGTGCGGTCGTCGGGCATCCAGGTGCTGAGGCCGAGGCCCTGGGCGGTGGCGGGCATGAGCTGGTAGAGGCCGCAGGCGCCGGCGGGGCTGCGGGCGGAGGGGTTGAAGGTGGATTCGACCTCGGCGAGCCAGGCGAGGGCGGCGGGGCTCTTCTCGTCGAGGAAGCAGCTGCTCAGCAGGGGCATGAGTTCGCGCGAGGCGGGCGGGGCGGGGCGGTCCTTGATGCGGGCGAGCCAGTAGTCGTAGTTGGGGATGCCGCTGCCCGGCCTGGGCGCCTCGGGCGGGGTGGGCTGGGCGACGGCGGGCGGCGTGGTGCCTTGGGCAACCGAGGACTGACCCTGCGGGGAGGGCGGCTTGGGGCCGGTGGAGGGCTTGGTGGGTTTTGTGGGCTTCTGCCGGGCAACGGACTGGGGGGGCCGGGGGGCGGGGCGGGAGATGTCGCGCGCGGCCTCGATGAGCTCGAGGCGTTCCTGGAGCCAGAGCTGGAGGTCCTCGGTGCCCTCGAACGCGCGCAGGAGGACGAGGGCCTGGCGGGCCTCGCCCTCGAGGGAGGCGAGGTCCTCGAAGGAGTTGCCCTCGAGGGCGGCCTGAAGGCGGGGGACAAAGGCGTCCCAGCGTGCGCGGCTGGGGAACTCGTAGTCGCGCTTGATCTCGTCGGGCGCGTAGTTGTCGAAGAGGTTCTTGCCGAGCTCGAAGAGGGCGTCGGCGTCGAGCTGGGCCTCGGTCGGTGAGGGGGCGGCGGGGGCCGGGGCTGTGCGTCCGGCGGCAGGGGCGGGGGAGGGGGTGGCCTGCGGGGTGCCTGCGGAGGGGGGCTCCTGCCCGGTCGACGCTGCCGCGGCCGCTGCGGACCCGGTGGCGGATCCGTTGACGGGGGCGTTGGCGGGGGCGTTGGCGGGTGTTTCTGGGCCGGTGGCCGGGAGGTTGGTCCCGGGGGCTGAGGTCGTGGCCGGGGCCGGGGCGGCCGCAGGGGTATCCGCCAGCGCACTACCG
>JAHFTI010000503.1 GCA_023265535.1 Opitutaceae bacterium | reverse complement strand
TCGACGACCTGCTCGATGCGGCAAAGATCGAGGCGGGAAAGCTGTCGATGGAGGCCATTCCCTTCCAGCCGGCGCGCACCATGAGCCCCGTGCTCGAGGTCATGCGTGTGCGGGCGCAGGCCAAGGACCTTGCCCTCACCTGCGAGCTCAGCCCCCTGTTGCCGCGCGTGCTGCTCGGCGACCCCACGCGCCTGCGCCAGGTCCTGGCAAACCTGCTGAGCAACGCGATCAAGTTCACGTCGCGCGGAAGCGTGCACGTCACCATCGACTGCGACCCCGTGCCGCCGGAGTGGGTGATGCTGCACCTGCGCGTGAGCGACACCGGCGTGGGCATCCCGCGCGAGGCGCAGCAGAAGCTGTTCAGCCGCTTCGAGCAGGCGGACACGACGACCACGCGCCGCTATGGCGGCACCGGCCTCGGCCTCTCCATCGTGAAGAGCATCGCCGAGATGATGGGCGGCAGCGTGGTGATGGAGAGCGAGGAGGGGAAGGGCTCCACCTTCACCTTCAGCGCCCTGCTCGCGGTGGGCAACGTGGAGAGCCACACGGAGACCGAGAAGGCCGTGGAGGCCAGCCTTGCCGAGCTGCCCTGTGAGCACCGCCTCAGCTTCCTTTACGCCGAGGACAACGAGACCAACCAGTTCATCCTGCAGTCGCTGCTCATGCTGCTCGGCCACGACCTGGAGCTGGTGCCCGATGGCGCCAAGGCCCTCGAGAAGCTGCGCGAGAAGCGCTATGATGCGGTGTTCATGGACAACCGCATGCCCGTGATGGACGGCCTCACCGCGGCGCGCCTGCTGCGCGATCCCTCCTCCGGTGTGCTGGATCCCCAGGTGTACGTCGTCGCACTCACCGCCAATTCGACCGAGGCCGACCGTGACCGCAGCCTCGAGGCGGGCATGAACGACTATCTCACCAAGCCCGTCCATGAGGGTGAACTGCGCCGCGCCATCAGCCGCATCATCGCCTATCAGCGGCGTCGTGGCATCGAGATGCGCCCGCAGGGCGGGGTGGATGACGGGATGCAGGAGGTGCCCGGGCTGAGTGCGGCCGAGCTGCTCGCCATGGCTGGCGTCGAGGGAGACGAGGGCCCCGGGGGCGATGGCACGGACCAGGCGTCGGCCACACCGGGCCTGTCCGCCTCCACGCTGCGCAGCATCACGCAGCAGTACATCGAGGATGCACCGCGCCGCCTGCGTGTCATGCGTGAGGCGCTGGCGACGGCGGACCGCGAGACGCTGGCCATCACCGCCCATTCGCTCAAGAGTGTCTCGCGCTACGTGAATGCGCACGGGATCGCCGACCTGTGCGCAAAACTTGAAGCCTTGGCCGATGCGGGGCAGTTTGAGGCAGCAGGGCCGATGCTGCTGTTGGTGGAGCAGGGCATCGCAGGGGAGCTGCCCCGCCTGACGGCGGAGGCGGCGGAGTGAATTTCAACGAGTAACAACCATGAGAATTCTGATTGTCGATGATGAGGAAACCGAGCGGGCGGTGCTCACGGAAATCCTGCGCTCCGAGGAGGGCGTGGAGCTCGTGGAGGCGGCGGACGGCCTCGCGGGCATCAACTGCATGCTTGAGGGCAGGGCCGTGGACCTCTGCCTGATGGACATCCGCATGCCGGATGTGGACGGGTTGCAGATGCTGCAGCGCATCCGGCGCGATCCGATGCTGCGCAAGATCCCCGTGATCGTGACCTCGGGAAACCGTGATCGCAATGTGGTGCTCTCGCTCGCCCAGCTCGGCATCTCGGGATACCTCCTCAAGCCCTACGAAAAGGCCAAGGTGCTGGCAGCGGTGCAGCAGGTGGCGAAGACCATCGCCGCCGCCAGGGAGAAGGAGGCGGCCGCCGTCGCGAGCACGCACACGGTCATCACCAACACCCTGCTCCTGATCGACGATGCGCCGGAGCTGCGCACCATCCTGCGCGACGCCGCGGCGCGCGAGCACAACTGGACCGTGGTGGAGGCCGAGAACGGGCAGGTGGCGCTGCAGATGCTGCAGGACGGACTGAGGCCGACCCTCTGCCTGTGCGACCTGCGCATGCCCGTGATGGATGGGCAGCAGTTTGTGCGTGCGGTCAGGGAAAATCCGAGCTTCGGGCGCCTGCCGATCATGATCATCACCGGCGACAACAACGCGGCCACGGTGCGCCAGTTTGCCGAGTTGCGGATACAGGGCTACCTGGTGAAGCCCTTCGACCAGGAAAAGCTGCGCGGCATCCTTGCGAATGCCGCAGCCCAGGCCGCCAGCGTGGCGGCGAACGGCGAGCACTGAGGAAAACAAAAGGCGCCCCCTTGGGAGGGCGCCTTTCGGGACGGGGGGGGCGGGGCCTGCGAGGGCAGGCGCCACGTGTCAGTTTGTGGTGACCTTGGCGGGGGTCGCCTTGTAGAGCTTCACGTTGTGGGACTCGACGGTGACCTGGATGGTCTTCTGGAAGACGCCGAGGTCCTTCTGGCGCCACACATCGCGCAGCAGTTGCCAGCCGGGGGCGCCCTGCCAGTCGAGCTTGAAGTCGATGGTATGGGTGATGTCGCCGCGGTTGAAGAAACCGAAGACGCGCGTGCCGTCCTCGAGCTCCTTGCTGAAGACGTCGACGGCGCCGACGGTGGCGATGCGGCGGGCCTGCTTGCCGAGGGCATCCTGGTTGATGGCAATGACCTCGTTGTTGGTCAGCAGGCCCTTGGTGAAATCGTCCATGGTCTCGAGGTCGCAGCCGATGAGCAGCGGCGAGGAGAGCAGGGCCCAGAGGCTGATGTGGGTGTACTGTTCGGCGGGCGTGAGGTAGGTGGGGTGCAGGCTCGGGCCCCAGCCGACGCGGCCGACGACGAGCATGTCGGGATCGTTCCAATGGCCGGGGCCGCCGTGGGTGGTCCAGGCGTCCTGGTTGAAGCCGATCTCGGAGACGGAGTGCTGCCAGGGGCCGGGGGTCTCCCAGCGGTCCCAGATGTCGCCTGTGGTGCGCCAGCAGTTGGCGAGTTTCTTGAATTCCTCGACGTTCTCGAGGGGGGCGGAATTGGAAAGGCTGAAGACGATGTCGCGGCCGGTGGCGCGGAGGGCCTCGGACATCTCGCGCGTGGCGGGAACGTCGTTGGGGTTCCAGTCGTATTTGAGGTAGTCGAAGCCCCAGTCCGCGAACTGCTGGGCGTCCCTGGCGATGAAGGAGAACTTGCCGATGGCCTTGCCGGCCTCGTTGCCATTGGCCTCGCGGGTCCAGGCGCCGTCGGCGTTGTTGCTGGAGCCGCCGGGGTGGTAGCCGTAGGTGGTGATCCAGGGGCTGTGGTAGATGCCGGCCTTCAGACCCATCGCGTGGATCTCGTCGACCAGCTTTTTCATGTCGGGGAATTTCTCGTTGGGCTGGCGGGCCTTGGTGGGGCTGTTGCGCTGGCCCTGCCAGGTGTTGTCGATGTTGACGTAGGACCAGCCGTAGTTGGCGAGGCCGGAGGATACGAGGGCCTTGGCGGAGCGCAGCACCTTGTCCTGGTCGACGGCGCCGGCCCAGCAGTTCCAGCTGTTCCAGCCCATGGGCGGGGTGAGGGCGATCTTGTCGCCGATGACGATGCGCAG
>JAHFTI010000502.1 GCA_023265535.1 Opitutaceae bacterium | reverse complement strand
GAGATGGCGATGGAGGGAAGGGCGAGCACCACGGCGGCGCGGCCGAAGGTCTGGAAGAGGATGCTCTGGGCGCTCGCAATCAGGCAAAGCGAACGGTCGAAGCGGCGTTCGAGGTATTCGTACGTGGAGGTGATCTCGAGTTTGCGCAGCAGCGGGAAAACCAGGTATGCCTGCACGAAGAAACCGAGGATCAGCATGCAGGTGGGGAAGAGCTGGAAGAGGTTGGTCGAGAAGGCCAGTGCCGGGATGGCCATGAAGCTGATGGCACTCGCGCCCGTGGCGAACATGCTGATGCCCGCGGCCCACCACTGCGTGGAACGGTTGCCCAGGGAGTAGTCGGAGCTGGTGCTCTGGCGGCGCGAGGCGAAGAAGCCGATGCCAGCCAGGACGACAAAGTAACCCCCCATCACAAGGTAATCCTGCCACATGAGGTTGCGCACGGTGCGCTTGGCCTTGAGCTGGCTGAGCCCGTCTGTTCCCAGGCCGCCCACCAGCAGGAGCTCGCGCCGCGTGGGGCTGGGGTGCTTGATGCCGACCGTCCCCGTGCCCTGCAGCGGCACGCCCGTCTCCACCCAGGCATCGGTGAGCGTGTGGTAAAGGTAGGACATCCGAGCCGTGGAGGCGGTGTTAATTGCGAGCGGGAGCGGGCTCTCGGCGGTCGTGTCGCCGCAGGCGATGATGCAATGGGCCTGTCCGAGTCCGGAGCCGCCACCTGCCGCCATGGCGACGGGCAGGGGATTGCGCCTGATCCAGCCGCGCTGCGTGGTGCCATCGAGCGGGACGGGGCGGTACACCCAGGTTTCGTTGCTGGCCTTCCAGAGTGTCGCGCCACCCGGTCCGGAGACAGCCTCGCGCCCGCCGATCACATGCACCACATCGTACTGGGCGAAGACCAGGGGGAGCACCTTCGGGTTGCCCGGGAAGGGCTCAAGCGTGGTCCAGCCTTGGCCGGGGGCCTTCAGGCTGAGGCGGAGCAGGGCGCTCTCCGCCTTGCCCGCGCCTGTCCCGGAAATGCCGCCGAGCACGTAAAGCTGGTCCTTGACGATCGCGGCGCCGCAACCCGCCAGGGGCAGGGGCAGCGACGGAAGTTCCGTTTCCCTGAGGCGCCCCTCGCTCCAGCCCACGAGCGTCACGCGTCTTGAGGCGCCTTGTGCGTCGAGGCCGCCCACGCAGACCAGGCCGGTCTCATGCTGGGCCACGCCGCTGAAGCTGGGTCGTGCGGCGCCCTGGCTGGACTTCCAACCGGTTTCCGGGGCGGAGGCGGCGTCGAGCCAGGAGCGCAGGTTCAGCGCAAGGACCTCGGCCTCGTGTCCCTGCCCGCCGAGCACGAGCAGGTGGCCGTCGGCCAGGCCCGCCGCAAAGCCTGCGCGCGGTGAGGGCAGCCCCGGCCAGGCGTTCGTTTCGCGGGTCAGCAGGGGGGCGGTTTCCGGCTCTGCGTGCAGGAAGGCGCAGGCAAGGACGAGGAGGAGACAGGACAACAGGTGCTTCATCAGCCGGGGGAGTGCGGGGTTGGTCTCGGGGGACGCGGCGCCTTGGCACCTGCGGCCCCGATTCAGGAAGGGTGGGGGACGGGCTCTCAGCCAGCACAAAAGCAGGTGCGCGCCCATTGCTCCACCGCAGGGCACGTTGACGTAAACCAGTCCCGGGGGACCAGGGCTTCGCATCGTCCGCGTGTGGGAAGATCCGGCATCCTGCACGTCGCCCCGGCAAGGGCGGGAGGAAACATGGGCTGGTCGCCGTGCGCAGTGCTCTGCGCGAGGGAATCTGGTGGGTGCAGGGCCGCCTGCCTTGGGTCCTCCCGGGCCGGGGGCATTCCGTCGGATTTGGTCGCGCCGGCAGTGCCTGGAGCCCGGAAATGAACGGTCCAGTGCGGCGGTTTACGTCAACGCAACGAGCCGTTGAGTCCGCTCGCTTTGTCAAAAAGGTGTGAACCCGAACTTCGGCCAGCCTCCCCCCCTGTCCCCGGCTTGCCACCCCGTACCCTATGTCCTCCTCGCTTTCCCCACGCGTGCTCGCACGGTCCATGCGACCGGTTGCCTTTGCCAGCCTTGTCATGTCCCAGGCGCTCGTTGCCCAGGTCATCAGCAAGGCCAACAACACCTCCTCCCTCACCGCCAGCGCCAGCTGGGTCGGTGGCGTTGTGCCGGGTGCCTCCAACATCGCCCAATGGGATTCGACGGTCACTGCAGCCAACACCGTTTCGCTCGGTGGCAACCTGAGCTGGCAGGGCCTTTCGGTGACGACCCCCGGCGGCGCGGTGACGATCAACACCAGCACCAGCGCCGTGCTCACGCTCGGCTCCTCAGGCGTGGCCATGAATGCCTCCGTCCAGGGGCTCACGATCAATCCGCCAGTCCTTCTCTCGGCCTCGCAGGGCTGGACCGGAAGCACAGGCGCGGGTGTCCTCAGCGTGGTCGGCGTCGTGAATCTCAATGCGAAGACACTCACGCTCACCGATACCAGCTCCTCGAAAGTTGTCTTCAAGAACGACCTCGACAACGGCACGGTTTCCTTCGCCACCACGGCCTCGGGCCTGCAGGTGCCCAGCATGATTGGAGGCGTTGACTGGAGCGCGGCCTTCACCGGTTCCGGCTCGTCGACCGCCCTCGACCTGCGCGCCACGCTCTCGCTGAGCGGTCCCATCACGCTGAGCGCGGGAGGAGTCTCGGTGAACAGTGCCTCCGCCGTGGTCACGCTTGGCAATGCCTCGAACACCTTCCCCAGGCTTTCGATTCCCGCGGGCACCGTTGCCTTCGCCTCCCTTGCCAACACGGGCCAGGCCTGTGCGCTGGGCCTGGGCACGGTCACGCCATCGCTTGGCTTCACCAATGCGACGGGCAAGCTCCAGTACACGGGGGCGAACGCCAGCTCCAATCGGCCCTTCTCCCGCGACGCACGCGGCGGTGGCAGCATCGAGGTCGCGCAAGCCGCGACGACGCTGCAGCTCTCGGGCAACCTGCTCACGAGTTCCACCACCGGCGGCACCAACCTCGGCTGGTCGCTCGGCGGCGCCGGCACCCTCGTCTTCTCCGGTGTCCTTTCCGATGGCAGCGCCGTTCCCACTATGTTGACCAAGTTTGGCAGCGGCGTGGTCAAGCTGAACACTGCCTCCTCCTACACGGGTGGCACCACGGTCTCCGCGGGCACCCTGCTGGTGAACAATGCCACGGGCTCGGGAACCGGCACCGGCACGGTGAGTGTCGCCGGCTCCGCCGTGCTCGGCGGCAGCGGCAGGGTGGCCGGTGCCACCTCCTTCCTCGCGAACGGCGCCCTGCAGCCCGGCTCCGAGGCCGGCCTCTCCGCCGGGGCCCTGAGCTTTTCGGGTGCGCTCGACCTGACGGGTTCCCAGGTTACGCTTGAGATCCTGAGGGCCGGCTCGTCCGCCGGCACCGACTTCGATCAGCTTGTGGTGGGTGGCGCTCTCAACTGGGGTGGTTCCGCCCTCCTTATCGCCCCCGCCTCCGGCTTCGCACTCGCGGAGACCCAGGCCTCCTATGCCCTCGTGCTTCCTGGCAGCACAGTCGCGGGCGCCCCGCAGTCCGTGAGCGTGGGCGGCACTGCGCTCG
>JAHFTI010000501.1 GCA_023265535.1 Opitutaceae bacterium | reverse complement strand
AGGCCCGCGTAGCCCTTGAGCACCACGGGTTCGAAGGTCTCGCGGGGGAGGTAGCCGCGGTTGATGGCCTTGGCGAGGGAGTACACAAACATGGAGGAGGCGGAGGCCTCGAGGTAGTTGCCCTTGCGGGCGCCGGCGTCGGTGACTTGCCACCACAGGCCGGTGGCGGGATCCTGGAAGCGGGCCATGGTGTCGGCGGTGCGGCGCAGGCAATTCACGATCTCGTCGATGTGCTCGTTGGTGGCGGGAATGTAATCCAGGCAGTCAACGATGGCCATGGCATACCAGCCGATGGAACGGCTCCAGGGGTTGGGCGAGAGGCCGGTCTGCTTGTCCGCCCAGAACTGGGTCTTCTTCTCGTCCCAGGCGTGCAGGTGGTAGCCGCGCGCCGCGGAATAGCTGTGGCGATCCATGAGCAGGATCTGGCGGCAGACGTCATTGAGCAGCTCGGGCTCGTCGAAGGTCTGCGAGTACTGGGCGAGGAAGGGGGAGGCCATGTAGAGGCCGTCCAGCCACATCTGGTCCGGGTAACGCTTCTTGTGCCAGAAGCCTCCCTCGCTGGTGCGCGGGTGGGTGCGCATCTGCTCGCGCAGGAGTGCGGCCGCCTTCCTGAAGCGCTCCTCCTTCGTGAGGGCGTACAGGTCGAGCACGGTCTTGCCGGGCTTCACCTGGTCGATGTTGTATTCGTCAAGCCTGTAGCCCGTGATCTTGCCCTCAGGGGTGACGTAGGAGCCGACGGCGCGCGCGGAAAAATCCGTGAGGCTGCGGTCATTGAGACGCTGGCCGAGGTTCCAGATGCCCTGGACAAGCACGGCGTTGGCGTAGTCCCAGCGAGAACGCGGGGTGGCGCCGTTTTCGAGGTGGTTGCCGAGGCGCGCCATTTCGCTGCGTGCCATGCGTTGCGACCAGTCGAGAGGGGAGGCCCCGCGGAAGGTCTGCGGTGCCGGTGCGACCGCCTGGGCGAGGGCGGCGGTGGCGGCCGTCACGCAGGCGAGGAGGGTGAGGATGAGGCGGTTCATTGTGTGAAGGTGAGCGGGTCGGCGAGTGTAGTTACTCCTTGGATACGGTGACGGTGAGGGGGGCGGCGAGGCGCGCCGCGAAGTCGCGCACGTAGGTCTCCCAGGCGGCGCGGTCGGCGAACTGGCCGGAGCGGTCCCAGCCGGCGCCGATGTAGTAGGCGAGGGGCTTGCCGGAGTGGGCCTCGGTGAGGAGGAGGTGGTTGAGGGTGTCCTCGGCGACGCCCTTGCGCGGGGACTGCGGGTCGAGGATGACCGAGGTGCCGAGCTGGCCGTCCTTCCTGTAGAGCTCCCAGAGGCTGAGGTAGGAGTTGTCGGGGGACTTGGTGAGCTCGGCGGAGACCACGGCGGCGTGCTTGCCGATGCCGACGGCGACGGTGAGCGGGGTGTTGCCCTTGCTGTTGTAGCGGAAGGTGGATTCGACGCGGTGGAAATTGCTGCCGGCGTCGATGGTGAAGCGCTTGGTCTCGGCGACGTACACGCCACCCGCATCCCAGGTCGAGTAGTTCAGCTCGAAGATCGCGCGAACGGGGCCGTTGGCGATGACCTTCCAGGAGGACCAGTTGGAGGAGACGTAGAGGTGGTTGTTGTTCCAGATGCCGGTGCCGCCGCAGCCGCGGCTGTTGTTCACGCCGTAGAGGTCCATGCCCTCGCCGGAGTCGACGTGGTAGGCGTCGTGGCCCTTGGTGTACCAGCGGTCGACGATGAGGTAGTTGACGCGCTTGAGCCAGACGTCGATGCCGGAGGAGACGAGCTCGGACTTGCCGGCGGCGGGGGAGGCGAGGCCGGGGCCGTAGATGCGGTGGGCCAGGCGGTCGTTCTCGAAGGCGAAGTCGTCGAGGCGCTCGGGAATGTAGCGTGCGAAGACCTTCGAGGGCGCGGGCGGGACGGGGTTCGGGTCGTTGTCGATCGTGAAGGTGGCGGACTGCTGGCCGGCGGCGAAGGCGACCTGGAAGAGGATCTCGTCGTAGGCGGCGGGGCGTTGCTCCGGGTTGTAATTGGTGACCTGGGAGGGGACGAGGGCGCCGGCGGCGTCGCGCACGGCGACGTGCTCGAGGAGCAGGTCGGGAATCTGCTTTTTCACCTCGGCGTAGGGCACGAGGACCGTCTGGGCGGGGCGCGCGGCGGTGTCGGCGCGGGTGACGGTGACCTTGACGCCGGCGAGGGCGGCGAGGGGGGAGCAGAGGGCGAGGACAGTGAGGAGGCGGGTGGGGGTGGAGAGCATGGGGAAAAGGGGGGGGCTGCCAGTGGGGTGGCACCCAGAGAGGACGCAGGGCGGCGTTCGAGGATTCGGAGAATGGAGCGGGAAGGACGCCGCGGGTAGGGGAGCTTTCTGGGAACGTTTGCAGGGCGCAGAACGCCTGAGGGCGGGGAGGCGAAAAAAAGGCCGCGGATCTGTGGGGATCCGCGGCCTCGAAGGATTAGGCTAGCCGTTCAGGCCAACAGGCTGCGGCCTAGAACTTGCCCTTGATACCGACGGCCCACTGAAGGCCGTATTCCTCGGTGCGGTACTGCTGGGCGTAGAGCGGGGTCGCGTCGTTCGTGCGGATCAGGTCCTGCGCCTTGTTGAGCAGGTTGCGCACGTTGGCGAACACCGTCAGGCGCTTCGAGAACTGGTACTCGAGGTTGGCGTCGAGGGTGTTGCGGTGACGGTAGTACTCGTAGAAGTCGCCACCGCGGTCGTAGACCATCTGGTCGTAGTCCGCCTGGGTCTGGGTGGTGAGCTTGGCGGGCACGTAGGCCGTGCCCGACTGCTTGGCGAAGCGCTGCTTGCCGCGCACGTTGAGCTTCAGCATGACAACGAAGCCCTTCTTGGAGTAGGTGATACCCACGTTGGCGGTCTTCGGGATGAAGTTGCCGAAGTCCGAGCTCTTCGGTCCGTTCAAACTCAGGACCGTGCCGTTGGCGGTGAAGTTGAAGTGCTTGCCCCAGGCGCCGAAGTTGCTCAGCGGTTGGACGATGTTGACTTCAAAGCCGTCGATGCGGGCCTTGCCACCATTGAACTTCGACTGGATCTGCCACTGCTTGTAGGGCTCGTATTCGATGCCGAACGAGTCAGCCAGCGCCTCGTCGTCGAGGAGCGGGAGGGTCAGGGTGTTCCAGAAGCCGGTGAGGTCCTTGCGGAACACGCCAGCGGAGATCGAGCCGCCCTTGCTGTGGTAGTACTCCAGCATGAAGTCGAAGTTGTCGGCCTTCCAGGGCTGAAGGTTGGTGTTGGAGACCGTGATGATGCCGGGGACCTCGTCCACGCCACCGCTGGTATTCACCTTCATGGTGGGTTCCGGGATGGTGACGCTGGGAATGATGTCAGCGTAATCCGGACGGCCGTAGGTCTTGGCGTAGGCAAAACGGGCGATCAGGTCGTCGGTGATGTTGTAGCTCAGGTGCAGGCTGGGATAGTAGCCGGAATAGGACTTGTCCGCCTTGTAGCCGCGCTCTGTATACTGCATCTTCATCTGCTCCAGGCTGTTGGCCGCACCCGCCTCGGCCTTGCGCAGGCGGACGGGGAGCTTGGTCGTGGAGTTGATGAAGAGGCTGCCGTCGGCATTCCTCTGGTAGAGGA
>JAHFTI010000500.1:2852-3583 GCA_023265535.1 Opitutaceae bacterium | reverse complement strand
TGCCCGCAACCGTGAGGCTGTTCCAGCCCAGGGAGGCCGCGGCCAGTGCGGCTGTGGAGCCACCCTCGGCGAGGAGGTGGCGGAAGGCGCGGCGTGCCTGGAGGCGCGTGGCGGTCGTCGAGAAGCAGGTCTGCAGCCAGGCCATGCGTTCAGCGCCCTCGAGAAGGGTGTCCTGGGTCGACGCGATGGCCTTGCCCGACACTTCGAGGTGCCGCGCGAGCGCGGCGACCGCGTCGTCGAGTGCGGGCGGGTCGTAGGCGTTGACGGGCAGGCGGACCAGGGGAGTGCCTGTATCCGCGAGGGCACTACGGAAGGCGCGGCCCGCGGGCGCCAGGGAGCCGGAGAGCAGCAGGTGGGGGCCGCGGGCGTCGCAGCCCGAGGGGGCGTGGGGCGCGGGCAGACCGAAGAGGGAAAGGTAGGCCTCGAAGAAGTCGGCCCCGCCGGCGGGCAGGATTCCATCGCGCAGGCGCGCCGCCCAGGCCTGGAGTTCGACGCTGGTGGCGGCCGAGCCCACATTCACGCCCTGCCGCAAGGAGGCGAGCTGTACGTTCTCGGCGTCGTGCACCTGCACGGGTTGCTGCGTGCGGCCGAGCAGCAGCTCGACGCGGTCGGAGCTCGCGGGCTGGTGCGGGTCGGAGGCAAAGGCGGTGCGGTCCAGGGGGACTCCGTCGATCGAGTAGCGTCCCCGGGTGATGCAGCGGCCGCGCGAGGGATTGCAGGGGCAGAGCAGG
>JAHFTI010000500.1:0-2842 GCA_023265535.1 Opitutaceae bacterium | reverse complement strand
AACACGGAGTCCACCTTCTTGAAGACGCGGCCGCGCAGGGCGGGCGGTATCAGGGCGGCGATGGCCGAGACACGGGCGGCGGCGCGTTCGGGGGTCTCGAGCCGGGTGTTGCTGTCGATCACCACGAGCTCCTCGGCGAGCGGCAGACCCCGGGCGGTGTCGAGGACGATGGCCGTCCTCAGTCCGCGCAGGTGCCCGATCGCCGCGATCTCAGCGGCACCGGTCAGGTCGTCTGCGATGACCACGAGGGTGGGCCTGTTCATGGGCGTGGCGGGAAGGCTAGGAAGCGGAGTGTGGAGGAGGAGAACCGCCTCAACGCGGCAGTGCGGAGAGAAGCGGCGCGAGCGAGGCGGTGACCGCGGCGCGGGTGGCCTCATCGGGGCCCTGGAGGGGCGGGAGCATGTGGGACTCGCAGAGACCGAGGGTGCCGAGGCAGGCCTTGAGGGCGCCGAGGGACTGGCCGAGCGTGCGGCCGCGCTGGAAGACCTGGGCGATCGCGTCGGCGTGGCGCTGGAGCTCCTCCACCTCGGACCAGTTTCCGGACTGCGAGGCCAGGAAGAGCCTGTGCCAGAGGGCCGGCACGATGTTGCCCGAGCTGGGCACGAGGCCGTCGAAGCCGAGACGGAGGGCCTGCGTGGAGAGCAGGGCCACGCCCATGAAGACGGAGAAGTCGGGGCGGCCGCAGAACAGCGAGGCGGTCTGCTCGACGCGTCCCGGCGCGTTCTCGGAGTCCTTCAGGCCGGTGATCGCGGGCAGCTCGGCGAGGCGTTGCAGCACGTCCATCGAGAGAGACATGCGCGTGGTCTGCGGCATGTTGTAGATCACGAGGGAGCGGCCGATGCCGTCGGCCAGGTATTTGAAATAGGAATACATCTCCCCGTCGCCGAGAAGGTAGTAGGAGGGCAGGTGCGCCACGACACCGGAGGCGCCCAGTGCGAGGTAGTCGCGGGCGGCGGCGAGGGAGGAGGACACGCAGTTGTCGCCGATGCCGGCATACACCAGGCTGCGTCCGGCCGACACGCGCACGGCAAGGTCCACGACCTGGCGGCGCTGCTCCTGGCGCATCGAGGAGGCCTCGCCGGTCGTGCCCAGCACAAAGACGCCCATGCCGTTGGAGGCGAGGTGGTCGGTGAGGCGTTCGGCGGCGGCGAGATCGAGCTCACCCGCGGCGGTGAAGGGTGTGACCATGGGGACGATGACCCCGCGGTGTTTGGAAGGAGTGCTCATTTCAGAGTGCCCTGCGGTAAAGGGAAAGTGCGTCCTCGAGGGTGAGTTCGCGCGGATTGTTCGTGAGAAGGCGTTGGATTTTCATGGCGTCGGCCGCGATGGCCGGCAGGTCCGCCTCCTTCACGCCGATGGCGGAGAGGGAGGGGGGCAGGCCGCAGTCGGCGCACAGTTGGGAAAGGTGGTCGGCGAAGGCCTCGGCGGCAGCCCCGTCAGACGCGGCCCTGGGCAGGCCGAGCGCCGCGCCCAGCTCGGCGTAGCGCGACGGGCAGGCGGGGGCGTTGAAGCGGATGACGTGCGGGAGCAGCAGGGCGTTGGAGAGGCCGTGTGCGAGGCGGAAGCGGCTGCCCAGCGGATAGGCGAGGGCGTGCACGGCCGCGGTGTTGACCGGTCCGAGGCAAAGGCCGCCATAGTAGCTGCCCAGGGAGAGGGCCGCGCGCGCGGCCACATTGCCACCCTCGCGCACCGCGGTCACCAGGTGCGTTGCGATGAGGCGCGCCCCCTCGAGCGCGTAAAAATCCATCACGGGGTGGGCGTTGCGGTTCGCGTAGGCCTCGATGCAGTGCGTGAGTGCGTCGAGCCCTGTCGCGGCCGTCACTGCAGGCGGCACGGTCAGCGTCAGCAACGCGTCGACGAAGGTGGCGTCGGGCACGAGGTGGGGGCTGATGACGGCCTTCTTGAGCTGGTCGAGCTCGTCGTAGAGGATGGCGTTGGGTGAGGCCTCGCTGCCGGCGCCCGCGGTCGTGGGCAGGCAGACCAGATAGCGGGCGCGCCCCGGCAGCAGTCCATTGCCAAAATAGGCACGCACCGAAAGCCCTGTGCCATGCAGGGCTGCGATGAGCTTGGCCACGTCGAGCACCGAGCCGCCACCCAGGCCGAGCACGGCGTCTGCGGCGAAGGCGTCGGCCTTGGCGAGCAGGGCTTCGAAGTCGGCCACCGAGGGCTCGGCGGGCACGCCCGTGAGCACGCAGGTCGCGAGGCCTAGGCGGGTGCATTCGGCGAGCAGGCTGTCGGCCTGTGCGCGTGCCGAGCCCGAGCAGATGAAGAGCACCCTGCGCAGTCCGCGCGAGGCGAGTTCGCCCGGGCAGGCGGCCGCGCAGCCGGGGCCGATGCCGAGGCGCGCCGGCTGGCGCAGCTGCAGGGGGCGTGAAAGGGGAGGCGTCATGCTCATTTTGCCTGGTTGCGGCCCATGAAGGTGAGGCGCTCCAGGTTGGCCGGCCGATGGCCGCCGAGGAGCACGCTCGCGACGTAGCCCACGCCGAAGAGGACGACGTGGCCGATCACTCCGATGAGGATCGGGTTGAGGTTGAAGTTGAAGGGGAGGTCCAGGATGCGGTTTTGCGGTTCGGTAAGCATGCCCCAGGCCGAGAAAAGCACGCAGGCTGCGATGCCCACATAACATCCCTCGCGCGTGGCGCGCCGCGTGAAGAAGCCCAGGAAGAAGAGCCCGAGGGTGCCGCCCGAGAGGATCGCGGCGACGGTGACCGCGCGCTCCATGATCGAGCCGGCGCCGTCCTTCGGGGCCATGAGCAGGGCGACAGCCGCGGCGAGGATACCGCCGACGACCACCATCGCGCGGCCGAAGAGCATCTGGGTGCCCGACTTGGTCATGGGGCGG
>JAHFTI010000499.1 GCA_023265535.1 Opitutaceae bacterium | reverse complement strand
GAAGAGTGTGAGCAGAGCGTGGCAGCGCAGTTCGTCGAAGTCAGGCCGTTGGCGGGCCATCAGCACAAGCGTGCGGAAGACGAGGTTGTCTCGATTGATCATCGCGGGCCGGCCCGCGCCCCCGGTACAGCGCCCTCGCAACCGTGATGGTTTCAGATGGGGCGCGGACTGGGCAGAGGTCGGACCCAGAGTATAGGCCCTGGGCGGAGAGGCTGGAAATGCCAGCTTCCTCTAATGGTGATGCCGAACGGGCATAAGGCCGGAGCCGCCTCAGGGAGCGGGCATTGGGCTGGCTCCAGGCAGTCGGGTGATGAAGTCGGCCAGGGAAATGGCCTCCACTTTTTCCGACAGTGGGAACGAGCCGCCGCTCGGTGTGACAATGAAGCCCCTGGTGGCCGCGATGGTGCGAAAGCTTTCGTTGAAGCCGGGGCTGAGTTTGGGCGAGACGGTGCGCTTGATTTCGATGCAGGTGACTTCTCCCGAAGGAGCTTCCAGGACCAGGTCGACCTCCGCGCCAGCGTGGGTTCGGTAGTGGCTGGCGCGTGTGTCGGTCGGCAGGAGCGCGAGGATCTGCTCGATGCAATAGCCCTCCCAGGAGTGGCCACAGAGCGGGTGTCCCATGACGTGTTCCAGGGTCGGCAGTCCCGCCAGTGCATGCAGGAGTCCGGAGTCGCGCCAATAGAGTTTGGGGGACTGGACGAGCCGTTTGCCAGCGTTGCGGCCCCAGGGGGGAAGGGTGCGCAGGAGAAAAAGGCCTTCGAGAAGGTCGATGTAGTGGCGGACGGTCTTGCCGTCGAGGGCGAGGGAGGCGCCAAGGCGACTGAGATTCAGCGTGGCTCCCTGCTGGTGCGCCAGCATGGAGCAAAGGCGGCGAAGTTGTTGGGGCGAACTTTGGACCCCTTGCTGGGGAAGGTAGGCCTCCGTGTAGGTGGAGAGGAAGTCGCTGCGCCATTGCAGCGAAGTCTCGTCGTTTGGCGCCAGGTAGCTGCCTGGGTAGCCGCCGCGGTGCCAATGTCTCTCCACGGTGGAGGGCAGACGGTCGAGTTCGGGCAGAAGAAAGGGGGGGAGCTCAAGGTAACTGATGCGGCCAGCAAGGGATTCCGAGCTCGCCTGCAGGAGGTCGCGGGAGGCGGAGCCCAGGAGAAGGAATTGGGCGTTGGGTTCCCCTGCGTGGCGGCGGGCATCGATCAGGCTACGTAGGAGGGGGAAGAGCGTGGGCAGCCGCTGGATCTCGTCCAAGATGATGAGGTGCCCGGGGAAACGTGACAGGTAGAGTTCCGGGTCCTCGAGCTTGGCCAGGTCGGACGGACGCTCCAAGTCCATGTAGTGAATGGGCTTTTGCAGTTGCAGGCTCCGGGCGAGGGTCGTTTTGCCCACTTGGCGCGAGCCGAGAAGTGCCACGGCCGGAGTTTGTGCAAGCCGACGCAGAAGTGTCTGATTAACTAAGCGATCGATCACGATCTGGAAAGTAGGGAATTGATTCCTTATTTTCAAGTTGTTTCCGAGCGCGCGGCCTCCTCTTTACCCGGGCTGCTCCCAGCCCTTCGCCCGCGCCAGCGCCCGTTCCCAGCCGGCGCGCTGCCCGTCGATTTGCGAGCGGTCGGCGCGCGGTTCGAAGCTCGTGCCGACGGCCCAGTTGCGGGTGATCTCGTCGCGGCTCTCCCAGAAGCCCACCGCCAGTCCGGCCAGGTAGGCTGCGCCCATGGCGGTCGTCTCGATGTTGCGCGGGCGCACGATGCGGCGTCCGAGCAGGTCGGCCTGGAAGGCCAGCAGCGGCTGGCTGCGCGAGGCTCCGCCGTCCACGCGCAATTCGCCGAGGGGCAGCCCGCTGTCGCGCTCCATGCAGGCGAGCAGGTCTGCCGTCTGGAAGGCGATCGCCTCGAGCGCCGCCCTGCAGAGCTGGGCGCGGTTCGTGCCGCGCGTGATTCCCACCGCCACCCCGCGCGCATACGGGTCCCAGTGCGGCGCGCCCAGCCCCGCGAAGGCCGGCACCAGGAAGAGCCCGCCCGCGTCGGGCACCGAGGCCGCGAGCGCGTCGAGCTCCTCCACGCTGCGCACCAGCTGGAGCTCGTCGCGCAGCCATTGCACGACCGCCCCGCCCACGAAGACCGAGCCCTCGAGCGCATACTCCGTGCGCCCGCCCAGGCGCCAGGCGATCGTGGCGAGCAGGTTGTTGCGCGAGACCACCGGCGCGTCGCCCGTGTGCATGAGCGCGAAGCACCCCGTGCCATAGGTGTTCTTGACCATGCCCGGCGTGAAGCAGGCCTGGCCGAAGAGGGCCGCCTGCTGGTCGCCCGCCATGCCCGCGATCGGCGCCCCGGCCGGGTGCAGGTTGTGCGCCACGTGGCCGTACACCTCTGAGCTCGAGCGGATCTGCGGCAGCATGGCGCGCGGGATGCCGAAGAGTCCGAGCAGCTCGTCGTCCCAGTCGCCCGTGCGCAGGTTGCACAGCAGCGTGCGCGAGGCGTTGCTGGCGTCGGTGGCGTGCACCCTGCCGCCCGTGAGCTGCCAGAGCAGCCAGCTGTCGACCGTGCCGAAGAGCAGGCGGCCCGCCTCGGCGCGTATCCGGGCTCCGGATACATTGTCCAGGAGCCAGCGCAGCTTCGTCGCCGAGAAATAGGGGTCGAGGCGCAGGCCCGTGAGCTCCGTCACGCGCGGCTCCAGCCCGGCGGCGCGCAGCTGTCCGCAATAGTCCGCGGTGCGCCGGTCCTGCCAGACGATGGCGTTGCTCAGGGGCTGCCCCGTCTCGCGGTCCCACACGAGCGTGGTCTCGCGCTGGTTCGTGATGCCGATGGCCGCGACGGCGTCCGTGGAAAGGTTGGCGCGCGCGAGCGCCTCCGCCGCCGTGGCGCTCTGGCTGGCCCAGATCTCAAGCGGATCGTGCTCCACCCAGCCGGGGCGCGGGTAGATCTGCTGCAGCTCCTTCTGGGCGACGGCGACGACGGCGCCGGACCTGTCGAAGACGATGGCGCGCGAGGAGGTGGTGCCCTGGTCGAGCGCGAGGATGTGGGTCGCTGTGCTCATGGGGTGGGAAAGCTTCGGGTGCTCAGGCTGCGCGCAATCAGCGCCGAGAAAAGCCCAATGTGCGTGCGGCACGCCCACGCTAATGACCTCCCCGCCCCCGCCCCGTCGCCGCATTTGTGGCTTGCGAAAGGGTGGCTCCCGGGGGTTTCTGTAGGCATGCCCGCCGCCGACGTTGGTGCTCTTCCCTCACAGTGCCGCTTCGTTCCGATCATGCCCGCGGAGATCCCTCCGCCGCTGCAAGTCTGCGCCGTCGTCCAGCAGGGCCCCGCACCCTCCCTCGTCCTCCTCGGCTCATCCTGGCTCGGCCGCGCCTACCTCGGCGCCCTCGTCGACGCCCACCAGGGACTCCACGGCTGGCTGGAACTCTGGGTGCAATCCTCCGGCGAACCCACACTCCTGGACGAACGCGAGGTCGGCACCAACCCCGAGATCGACGCCCGCTGGAAACGCTGGGCCGCCTCGCTCTCCGGCGATCCCACCTTCATTGCCACCGGCTTCGAGTCCACCCACCCGCTCCCCGTCTGGCTCGACCCCGCCAAGGGCAAGGCCGTCGTCCCGCGCGACTCCAGCTCCG
>JAHFTI010000056.1 GCA_023265535.1 Opitutaceae bacterium | reverse complement strand
CTCGCCCTTCGAGGTGTCCACCAACACCCAGGAGGGTTACCTCGCCACCTCCTCCCTCGCAGGCTCCCGCCTGAACACCCAGCTGCGCGACATCCCCGCAGCCATCTCCGTTGTCACGCAGCAGTTCCTCCAGGACACCGCGTCGACCAACCTCGAGGGACTCCTCGTCTACACCAACAACACCGAGGTCGGCGGCCTCTCGGGCAACTACGGTGGCGACCCCACCCTCGTGCGCCAGGCCCCCCAGAAGGCCACGCGTATCCGCGGCCTCGACGGCGCTGACATCACCCGCGACTTCTTCTCGACGGACATTCCGTTCGACAGCTACAACACGATGCAGGTCGACATCAACCGTGGTGCGAACTCCATCCTCTTCGGTCTCGGCAGCCCCGCAGGTATCATCAACTACATGCTGAAGACGCCGACCATGCTGCGCAACAAGTACAGCGCAGACTTCCGCGTCAACCAGTACGGCTCCCTCCGCACCGGCGTCGACATCGACCACGCCCTCGTGCCCAAGCTCCTCGGTATCCGCGTCAACGCGATCAATTCTGAGCAAAAGTTCCAACAGGCCCACAAGTTCGATCACACCAAGCGCCTCGACACCGTCATCCGCTTCACCCCCAAGCTCGCCGACTCCATCTACACGCAGATCCAGGGTCGCTTCGAGAAGGGCCGCACCCGCGCCAACCGCCCCGAGACCACCCCTCCGAGCGACTACATCTCGAACTGGTACACCCGCCTCAACAAGTTCTCCAACCCGAACACCTGGCCCGGCTACACCTTCGCCACTGTCCCCGAGCAGGAGCCCTACCTCGCCGCCTTCCAGGCCGGCCCCGGCGGCAACTGGTGGGATGAGATGGGCGTCATCTACAGCAACCCCGGCAGCAGCGCCATGGGCGGCACCGGCATTCCCGATGCCTTCCGCCAACGCGGCGGCACGGGCGTGAACGCGGGCAGCTGGATCAGCCCCGCCAATCCGACCTCCAACACCAACAAGGCGCCCCACTACCTCAACCAGAAGAGCACCTACGCCAACAATCCCATCGCTCTCGGCATCATCAACAACTACGAGAAGGTCACCGGCAAGGTCTTCGCCGGCGGCTGGGGCTGGAGCGACACCCAGATCACCGACACCTCGGTCTTCGACTACTACAACGACAGCCTCGCCGGCCCGAACAACGGCCAGTGGAATGATTTCCACGCCGAGACCGCGAGCATCGTCCAGACCTTCTTCAACGGCCGCCTCGGCTACGAGGCCAGCGTGGACCGCCAGCGCTTCCGCGACGGTGAGTACCGCCTGATCGACGACTCGAGCCGCCTGGCCATCGACATCAACCAGAAGCTGCGCGACAACGTCACCGCCAACCCGAACTACGGCCGCGCCGTGCTCGTGAGCGGCAATAATGCGACCTCCAACCTCAAGGACCGCGAGACCGTTCGCGCCACCGCCTTCTACAAGCTCAACTTCGCCGACTTCATCAAGAAGGACTGGATCGCAAAGGCCCTGGGCAACCACACCTTCACCGGTGTCGCCTCCACGCAGACCTTCAAGCAGCTGAGCTACAGCTACTCCATGTACAAGTGGGGTGAGGGCTACACCAAGCGCTACGAGAACAAGCCCGGCCTGATCGGCGTCCATTACCTGAATGCCGCCGTCGACCTGTCCAAGGCCACCACGCTGGCCGGCGCCCACATCCAGGGCCTCGATGCCGTGCAGACTCCCGCCTCCACCGTGAACGCCATGGTCGTCGACAACATCGGCGTCAACGGCGTCAAGCTGCCGGACTGGACCAAGCAGAACATCGACGTCTGGTCCTACAAGGATGACTTCGGTGCCGACCGCCTCTATGGCAACCAGCCCACGAGCTTCAAGGATCGCGACACCGCGAAGGCCTTCATCTGGCAGAGCTACTTCCTCGACAACACCGTCGTGGGCCTCTTTGCCGTCCGCAACGACAACTACGAGAAGCTCACCAAGGGCAACAACCCGGTGAACCCCGCCTACGAGTCCGTGGGCACGCCCTTCAACCCCTCCTGGGCCTGGGACGGCAAGGGCTCGTCGCGCATCGCCGCCAACGCCACCAAGCGCAGCTACGGCATCATGCTGCACACGCCGAAGTTCATCAAGAAGCACCTGCCCTGGGACAGCTCCGTCAGCCTCGGCTACAATGAGTCCTCGAACTTCCAGCCCGGCCAGCTGGGCCGCGATCCCTACGGCAACCAGTATCAGTCGCCCGCAGGCAGCACCAAGGACTACACGGTCCTGATCAACACCCTCAACGACCGCGTGACCCTCCGCGCCACCTGGTTCAAGAGCGTGCAGGCCAACACCGAGGTCAAGGGCCTCGGCGACTGGTCCGTCAAGAGCCGCCTGACCCGCGCCATGAACGGCCTGATGGTCGAGGCCTGGGGCGCCACCGGCTCCGGCTGGAGCGGCCGCGCACAGACCACGCCTGAGTCCGTCGTCAACAAGTGGTTCTTCGGCTCGGCTGTCGACGCCGCCGTCGCCGGCACGCCCCTCCCCACCGGATGGACGGTCGCCAACCACCCCGAGCTGCTCAACCAGCCCCTGCGTATCCGCGCCTCCGCGGCCACCGTCAAGGAGGGTGACACCTTCGTGAATCCCCAGGGCCAGACGGTCGCCTACACCGAGCCGCCGATCACTCCCGAGGAGGCCGAATATCGTCGCGCCTGGTTCCGCGCCCGCACCGACGAGCAATGGGCACGTCCCTTCGGCATGACGCTCTTCAAGAGCCTCAACCTCACGCGTGACGTCGGCTATTGGGGCGGCATCTGGCCCGAGGGCGGCGTGCCGAACCTCAAGGGCATCGGCGACAACATGGCCAAGGGCATGGAGGTCGAGCTGACCGTCAACCCGACGCCCAACTGGCGCGTGATCGCCAACGTCTCGAAGGTCGACGCCACCACCGCCAACGTGTGGTCCGCCGTCAAGACCTACATCGATGACTTCGGCAAGGTCGCCAAGGATGGCTGGGATCCCACCGTCCTCGCCGGCACCTCCATCAACTACTGGCACCGCGACGGCTACGCCGACGTCGATGCCTGGGGCAACAACGGTGGCCAGATGCTGGGCTGGGATTGGTTCAACGATGTCGAGAAGACCTATCTCACCAAGAAGGCCGCCGAGGGCCGCTCCGTCGGCGAGCTGCGCACGTGGCACTTCAATGTCATCTCCGGCTACGACTTCACCCGCGGCACCCTCAAGGGCCTGGGTATCGGCGGCGCCATGCGCTGGCAGTCCAAGTCCACGCTCGGCTACTACCCGAAGTACCTGAGCGACATCAAAGTTTGGGTCGACGACCTCGACCAGCCCATCAAGGGGCCGAGCGAGGCGAACTACGACGCCTGGGTCAGCTACAAGTACAAGCTGTCGAAGAAGGTGGATATGCGCGTTCAGCTGAACGTGCGCGACCTCTTCAACAACAAGTCGCTGATCCCGACGCGCTCGAATCCTGACGGCAGCTATGCCCAGTACAGGATTCCGGCGGGACGTTCCTGGGAACTGTCCACGACCTTCGACTTCTGAGTGCCCTAGGGGGGCCCTCAGCAGGGGTTGAACGGAGGCCGGCGGCGCAAGCCGCCGGCCTTTTTTTTTGTCGCTAGAGGACGGGTGGAGGGAGAGCCGGGCGGACCGCTCCGCGCCCGGATCGCTCAACGATTCCCGGCGGCAGGCCGGGCGGCCGGGGCGGCGAAAGGATTCCTCGCGTGGGCCTCACCCAGGCCACGCCCGCCGGTCAGGACGGCATAGACGCCAGGGGCGGCCTTGCGCAGCAAGGCGCCAACCACGACCGAGAAGGCTATGATGACCAGCGGCAGGAGCACAAACGACAGCATGCGATACCCCTCTGCGTAGCCCAGCAGCGCAAAGAAGGGGTCGATCGCAACGGCGACCAGCGGCGCATGCAGCACGTAGATCATGAACGAGAATCCGCTGAGCCAAACGAACCAGGGCCTCGCCATGCACCAGCGCACTGCAGGATCAAAGCCGAACCAGGCCGCGACTAGGCCGCTCGCGATCGTAAGCTTGTGCAGCACCATCAACGTGGGATGCAGGCCCTCGCCCAGGAGCGCCTGCCCCCTGAAGGCGAGCCAGGTCTTGAGGGCGGCCACGCCCACGCAGACTGCCCCCCAGAGCAGGGGATTCAGCCAAGGCCTGGGCCGGTCGATGTCGAAGCCGCCCTTCTGGATCCAGATGCCCAGCGAGAAGAACAGCAGGCCCTCCGCCTCGATGAGGAGGAGGTTCATGGAGAGTATCCACATCACCCCTACAATGCCCAGGAACAGGTTCCTGGAAGTCCGGCCCTCCAGGGCCCGCCGCAGGAGCGGATAGGCCAGGTTGTAGAAGAAGAGCACGCGGATGAACCAGAGCTGGTAGGGCAGCGGAGCCAGGATCCAGCGCACCGGGAAGGCCCACCACGGGTACTCGTGCACGAGCCCGCCCTCGGGCCCCATCTGCGCCACGTGGGATTGCTCGATCGCCGCGGCCCCCGCCGGGATCATTTCCACCAGGCAGAACAGGACCAGGTACAGCGCGCTCCAGAGCAGGTAGGGAACGATCAGGCTGTGGAAACGTTTCCTCACACGCTCCCCGTTGGGCTTGCTGTCGTGCAGGGCGTACAGGAAACCCGAGATCACGAAGAGCATCGGGATGCGGAAGCGCAACAGGCCGTTGGCCACGAAATACTGCGTGAAGGTGGTGAGGGTCAGCGGCTCGTTGGGCGTCGTCCAGGGCGACATGTAGCGGATGTCGATGTTGTACGCGTGCACAAACACGAGCAGCGCCATCGAGACAAAGGACCAGAACTTGAACTTGTCGCTGTTGAAGGGGGAGAGCACGGGACTGGAGGAGGGAGACGGAGTGCCGGAAAGGACGCTGGAGGGCGGCTGCATGCCACTAGAACCCGCCGAAGGCTGGATTCGTTACAAAAAAGTGCCCCTGATCGCAATCCACCTTACGCCCCCCCCCGCGGGATGGCGGCAAGCCAGCAGCCCGAGCGACACCAGGCGCCTCCCTCGCCGGAGGCCTCCACCACCCGGCCCTTAGCGCCCCACAAAGGCGGCGACCTTGTCCGCCTTCGAGCGCAACTCCGTCTGGCAGGCATTTTTCCCACGCGCAAGGTCGCGGCAGACCTGCGGGCGTTTCTCATAGATCGCGCAGAAAAACACCGGCGCCTCGCCGCGCGGAGTCATCACCTGCAGGGCCAGGCAATGCCCCTCCTCCATGCGCATGTAATGCTGCCCGCCCACGGTCCTCGCCCAGTGCGCGGCCTCCTCGCCCAGACGCAGCCAGTCCTTCTCGCTGACGCGCACATAGGTGCCCGACTTCGAGAAGCAACACACACCGCAGTTGAGGCAGTTTTCCGGGATCTCCACGGTCCGGCATCAAAGGCTCCCCGCCCCCGGTTTCAAGGCAGCACGCATGGCTCCAGGCGCTACCCACTCCGCTGCAAACATTTGACGATAACACCCACCCCGATGTGGCGCGCCTGCCCTGCCGCTGGAATCTCATGTGTTCCGTCAAAGCCCGCTCGCAAAATCTCCCTGCTTCGCAATGGTGTGCCGAGTCCCTCCCTGCAGCAAAGCCCTCCCTCCTTTCACCGCCCCCGGCACTCCCTTCCATGAGCGACCTTCTTGCCTTACTCGGACTCTTTTTCGGCGCGGCCCTCGGTCAGTTCACCGTGGCTGTCGGCTGGGTCGCGGCAGCCGCGGCGATCGCCGCCGGCTACTTCAAGCGGAGCTGGTTTTCCATCCAGTTCATCGCCCTGGTGGGCAGCCTCATTGCCCGCTTCCTCTTCAAGGACACCGCCGTGGACCTGAAGCTCGGCGGCCTCGCCGGCAGCCTCGTCTTCAACTTCATCCTCTACCTCATCATCGGCTGCGCAGGCTACGCCGTGGGCTGGCTCGTCATGCGCGTGCTGCGCAAGGACGCCGAGGTGGACTGAGGGCAGCCGCCGTCTGCTGCGGGACCTACCACAGGCCACTCGCACCACTCCCTCGGGCACGGGCCCGTTCCCGCCTGCCGGAACCTTCCCCAAGCGCCTGCGGCGCGACACAGGTGCCCCCACCTCCGGGATTTCCCTGTTTTCCCCAGGAACCATTGCATAGGATGCCTCGTCGCACCTCCCACACGTTCATGACTTCCCCCGCCCGCCTCCGCCCCACCCTCCTCGCGGCCCTCGTACTCCTCGGACTTCTCGCACTCCTCGCCCCGCTTGCGCAGGCCTCGCGCACTGAAATCTCGCTGTCGGGCAAAGGTTGGAGACTCTGGCACGACAAGGCGGCCGCCTACCTGGAGGACGAGCTGGTCCTGCCACCCGTGGACCTTTCCACGCTGCCCGTGCGCCCGCCCACGGGAGGCTGGTCGGCACTCGACAACGCGGAGGCGGTCGCCGCCCATGTGCCCGGCACACTGGAGGAGTTCCTGCAGAAAAAACCGGGCCCGGAGGGGGATCTCACCGGCGTGAGCTGGTGGTATCGAAGCGTGACCTTGCCCGCCTTCGAGGGCCGCAGGCTGCTGAAGCTGCGCTTCGAGGCGGCCCGCCAGCGCGCAGAGGTCTTCGTGAACCGGAAACTGGTCGGCTACGACATGGTCGGAAACTCACCCTTCGAGGTCGAGCTCGGCACCGACTGGAAGGCGGGCGACACGCTCCAGCTCGCCGTGCGCATCACCGACGCCGGCGGCAACTTCGACTGGCGCGACGGCAACACCTACCCCTGGGGCCAGCAGCAGGTCCTCGGCAGCCATGGTTTCGGCGGTCTCACGGGGGACGTGAAACTCATCGTCTGCGACCCCGTGCATTTCTCCGACCTCGCCGTGCTCAACACCCCGGAGATCACCGGCATCAAGGTCCTCGTCGAGATCAGCAACCCCTGGTCCGACAACCTTCAGCGCGACCTGACCCTCTCCATCGTCGAGGCAGCCAACCCCTCGCGGGAACTTACGCGTGTCGAACACAAGGACCTGCGCCTGCTGGCCCGGGCCACCAGCCATTTCGAATTCCCCGTCTCCGCCCCCGACGCAAAACCCTGGGACCTCGACCACCCGGAACTCTACCGCTGCATCGCCACCCTCAGCTCCCCGGCTGGCCGGGGCGACAGCAGCTCGCGCCGCTTCGGCTTCCGCTGGTTCGCGCCCGAGGGAATCGGCCAGGATGCCACGTTCCGCCTCAACGGCCGCCGCATCGTGCTGCGCAGCGCCATCAGCTGGGGCTTCTGGCCCGTCAATGGAATCACCCCGTCCGCCGAGCTCGCGGAGCGCGAGGTGCGCGTGGCCCGGCAGCTCGGCCAGAACATGCTCAATTTCCACCGCTGCATCGGCCAGCCCTCCGTGTTCGACAAGGCGGATGAGCTGGGCCTGCTGATCTATGAGGAGCCGGGCAACTGGAAGGGCGGCGACAAGTCCCCCCTCGCCCGCGCCATGGCCAACGAGAAACTGCGCCGCATGGTGCTGCGCGACCGCAGCCGCCCGAGCCTCGTCATGTACAACCTCATCAACGAGGACGGCGACGCGAAGCCGCGCGACCTCGCAGCCCGCACCGAAGCCATGGCCGCCCTGCATTCCCTGGACCCGAGCCGTGTCATCACCCGCACCTCCGGCTGGTCCAAGCCGGGCATCGAGGTCGACGACCCCATGAAGCTCCACCTGCGTCCCTACGACGCCACGCTGTATTCAAACGGCTGGTACGACTTCCACCATGCCGGCGGTCCCGCCACCTGGAACCAGGGTCTCTACCGGGGACCCAGCTCCCACTACAACCACACCGGGAACCGCGCCGAGATCGTCTTCTGGGGCGAGGAGGGGGCCATCTCCACCCCGCCGCGCCTCGGCCTGATGCGCGCTGAGCTCCTCCGCCGGCCGCACCTGGGCTGGGACGGAGCCTCCTACCTCGACTTCCACGCCCAGTTCGAGGCCTTCCTCGACGCCAAGCGCCTGCGCAGCGCCTTCCCCGATGTCGACGCCCTCACCGGCGCGCTGGGCGCGGTCTCCCTGGACCACCAGGGACGCAAGATCCAGCTCATGCGCGCGGGCGACGTGAGCGACGGCTACGCCGTGAACGGCTGGGAGGCGGAACTCATCGAGAACCATTCGGGCATCGTCGACGCCTTCCGCAATCCCAAGGGTGATCCCACCCTGATGGCGCGCTACAACCAGCCGCTCTACGTCGCCGTCCTCCCGCGCGCGCAGGTGGGGCACGCCGGCGAGAAGGCCGTCGTCGACTTTTATCTCATCAACGAGCTCAACCTCAGCGGCGCCCACCGCCTGGAGATCGAGTGCCACGACCCCGCGGGCAGGCTCCTGCGGAACGAAACACGCGACGTGACCCTGCTCGGGGGCGACCGCTTCGGCCAGCTTCTCGTCGAGGGACTCGAGCTTCCCTTCGGCGGCCGCCCCGGCTTCACCCGCATCCGCGCCCGCATCGTGGCCGCCGACGGCACCGAGAAGGCCCTGGGCGAGGACCAGCTGCTCTGCGTGGACTGGCGCAGCGACACCCTCGGAGGCAAGGGCGCGGTCTTCGGCCAGGACCCCGGCCTGGTCCGTTTCCTGCAGGACCAGAAGGGCGTGGACCTGCCCGCCTATTCCGACACGCTCGGAAAGCTCGACTGGATCGTCGTGGCACGCGCCCCTGGCGGGGACCAGGTCACCGGCATTCCCGAGACCCAGCTGCGCCAGCCCGACAACCCCGGCCAGGGCCTGCGCGTCTCCTTTTACACCGACAAGGCCTTCACCCAGAAGGTGGGCGAACGCACCGACAGGATCGCCGACTTCAATGTCACCGACGGCGCCGCCCCCGATCCCTCCTTCAAGGGCATCGAGGGCTACCACGTGCGCTGGGAGGGCCTGCTGGTGCCGACCGTCACCGGCACCCACAGCTTCGCCATCACGGCCGCCAGCGGAGGCGTGCGTCTCCGGATTGCGGATACACTGCTGATCGACGGCCTGGGCGTGCGCAACCGCCTCCCCAAGGACCGCGTCACCCTCCACCTCGACGCGGGCAAGGCCGTGCCGGTGGTCATGGAGTACTCCCACATGCGCGGCACCGGCCGCTGCAAGCTGCTCTGGGCCGCGCCCGACATCAATCCCCCCGACCTCGCCCGGCTCCTTGCCCGCGTGCGCGACGACGGCACCCGCCTGGTCGTGCTCGACTTCGCCGAGGACTGGATGCCCCTGGTGGCGAAGTATTCGAAAATCGACTACAAGGGCTCCTTCAGGATCGGCACCGCCTGGGTCGGAGGCATCCACTTCGTGCGCGAGCACCCGCTCTTCCGCGGCCTGCCCACCAACGTCGCCCTCGGCTGGCCCTACCAGGCCCTGGTCGTCAATGGCAACGAGCGCAGGGCCCTCACCCTCTCGGGCGAGGAACTCGTGGTGGGCGCCTGGCACTGCAACGAGGAGAAGGTGCCCATGGCCCTGGGCACCGCAGTGGGCCTCATCCCCTGCGGCAAGGGCACGGTCCTCTTCTCGACGCTCGCCGTGAGCGAGCAGCTCGACAGCACCGAGGGCCCGGCCCACGTCGCCCGCAAGCTGCTGTGCAACTTCATCACGGGAGGAAGCGGGAGGAAGTGACCGGACGTTGACACACGGGCGCGGTGGGGAGAACCTTGGCGGCATGATGCGCAAGGCGTTTGCCAAAAGTTCCGCCCTCGTGCTGGGCTACCTGGACCGCATCGTCTGCGTGCTGGGTGCGGTGTCCTTCGCCCAGGCACCCGAGTTTTTCCAGCAATACTATCAGCGCCTCGGAGGCCATCTCGATGAGGCGCGCCGCACCCTCGCCCAGTTCGAGGTGGCCGCGCGCGCCGCAGGAAAGCCCTTCGGGCGTTTCGTGACCGACACCCTGGCCAACCCCGATCCGGGCCTCGCCAAGCTCGGCCAGACCATGCACGACACGGCGGAGCGTGTGGCCCAGTTGCAGGCCGCCCACCAGGCCCTGGGTGAGGCCAGCCCCTGGTCCCGCCCTTGGATCTTCCTCGGCCACCTGGACAGTTCCATCGCCCGGGCAACCCTCGAGGTGTTCCAACCGGCGGTGCCCACCACCCTTGAAGGCGCCCTCTACGCCGCCCTGGGCTTGGCCGTCGCCTTCTCACTCTGGTACTTCCTCATCCGCCTCCCCCTGGAGGCCTGGGGTGAACGCCGCGCCGCGAGAAACAGGAACAACCTGAGGTGAGGCGGCGGGGACCTCTGCCGTGATTGCAAATGAACAGCCAAATCATTGCAGCTGACAGCAATCGCAGTCCACGCTCTTGGAACCTGCCCAAAAGTGCTCCCCAAGCGTACACGTCGGCGATGACATGTAAAGAAAAGCGCCATTTTCTTTACACGTCCGCCTGATGTGCTAAGAAAACAGGTGTTTTCTTAGCACATGCCAAGCGCACTTCCTCCGCTGCCCCTGCCCGCCTCCATCATCCTGGAGACGCCTGCCGTGCTGCGCCAATTGGCTAAAGCACACCGGCAACTGGCTGAACTCAAGGGAGTTGCCGGCACCATTCCCAATGAAAGCATCCTCATGGAAACCCTTGCCCTACAAGAGGCCAAGGATTCCTCGGAGGTGGAGAACATCATCACTACGCAAGATGAACTCTTTCAGGGTGATGCCATAGACTCAGAATTCCCCACACTGGCCGCGAAGGAAGTGCACGGGCATGCTTCGGCTCTCAAACTAGGCTTTGCCCGCATCCGGGCGCAGAAGTTCATACGAATGGAGGATGTCCTCGCCATCCAAAACACCTTGTTGGAAGGCAAGCGGGCAGGACTTAGGACCATGCCGGGAACGGTCCTTAAGGACCAAATATCGGGCAAGGTCGTTTACGAACCGCCACAGGATGGCGATGAGATCATCCGTCTCATGGGCAATTTCCTCGACTACTTTCATCAGGAAGATGGCCCGGACGCACCCGACCCGCTGGTCCGCATGGCCATCCTGCACCATCAGTTTGAGAGCATTCACCCCTTCTATGATGGCAACGGCCGCACGGGCCGCATCCTCAACCTGCTGCACCTGGTACTTCATGGGCTGCTGGATATACCTGTGCTCTACCTAAGCCGCTTCATCGTCCAAAACAAAACCGCCTATTACCATCACCTGCAGGACGCCCGTGACTCGGGCAATTGGGAGGCCTGGGTGCTCTACATGCTAAGGGCTGTGGAGGAAACCTCCCGCGAAACCATTGGCCAGGTAAAGGCCATCAGGGAGCTGATGGCCTCCGCCAAGCAGCGGCTCCGCACGGAGCTGCCCAAGCTCTACAGTCAGGATCTGCTTAATAATTTGTTCAGGCACCCCTACACCAAAATCGAGTTCATTGAGCGGGACCTGCAAGTCACCCGACCCACCGCCACGCGGTACCTGGACCAACTGACCAAGTCAGGATTCGTCAGGAAGATGAAGATCGGCAGGACCAATTTCTACATCAACGAGGCACTGTTTGGGTTACTCTCGAAGTAAACACATCAATCATTCTCAGCCTTGGTGGATTCGAACCCGGAACCAAGGGATTATGAGTTTCATGGTCTCCCTGCCCACCAGCCGCTCCACCCCGAGCCCAGCTCCCCGCGTCCCCATCCCTCAGTAATAATAGTCTTTCCTGCAGTGGTTCAGCTTCGCCACCAGCGCTGGCATCGCCGCCGCGATGGGTGACTGCTGCAGGTACTCGGCCGCCTCGGTTTTTTCACCGCGCGCGCACAGCATCGCATACACGTGCAGCTCGAACTGAAGCCTGAACCGCTCGTGCGCCTCCTCGCGCCCCAGGGCCTTCAGCAGGAAAAGCAGGGCTTCGGCCGTGGAGAATTGCTCCGGTCCTAGCTGGTTGCGCAGCCAGTAGCGCGACTGCCCCGTGATCGGCAGGCGCACGCGCCTCCCCCAGCCGCTCAGGGTCTTCATCATGGCCGTGGCCTGCTTCCAACTCCCGTCCACCAGCACCACCTGCAGCGACGCGGGAGCCGGCCCGGTGGGCAGGTCCTCCCCGTTCGGGTGCAGGATCCAAAGCTCGTGGTCCGGCGCCCTCAGCTCCCCGGCAGCAAAGGGCTTTCCCGCCTCCCACACATGGGTCTGCGCCCCCTCGATCACACGCCGGATCAGGTGCCCCGTGCTCGTGGGCCGAAAGGCCTCCCGCTCATGCATGAGGACGTCCACCTTCAGTCCGCAATCCACCGTCCGCATCTCCTCGCAGATGCACCAGCGCGGCGGTAGGCAGCAGCGCGGGCAGCGGCCTTCGGTGTTCTTGTGGACTCGAGCCATGGGAGCCGACGCAAGCACAGCACACGCCCCCAGTCAGGCACGAAGTGCCCCGAGCGAAGTCACGTAGTGCGCCGAGCGCCGTCGAGGGGCCTCCCCCATAGTCCCCTAGTGCTTCCTGAAAAACGCCACGATCTTCTCGGGCCCCTTCGCATGGAAGGTATGCCCGCCCTTGTACACGAAGGTCTCCAGGTCGTTGCCACCCGCGCCCGGGAAAAGGCTGTGTTCGGCGTCGATCACCTGCCCCGGCTCCGCGCAACCATTGAGCTTCTTGAGCCCCTCGATCATGAGCCGCTGCCAGTTCCATTTCACAAGGGGATCCTCCGTTCCGGCGAGATGCATGATGGGCTTGGGAGTCAGCAGGTGAAAATCCGCCACACACACCGCCGAGGAGGAAGCGATTGCGCTCAGCTTGTCCGCATGGACCGCGAGCAGGAGATAGGTGAAACCGCCGCCATTGGAGTGCCCCGTGGCATAGGTCCCGGAGGGCGAAAAGCGTGCAAAGTGGGCCAGCATCGCCAGGAAGAACTTCAGGTCGCGGTCGCCCTCGGAATGGAGCTTCCCCTGCCAGCCACTCTTCCTCCCCTCCGGGTCGGTCAGCTGCCCCTTCGTGGGCAGGCCCTGCGGGTACACCACGATCGCCTCCGGCCAGTGCCGCTCCAGGTGAAAGCTGAGCTGCGCATGCCGCGCCGTCCCCCCATGACCATGGAAAACGAAAACGAGGGGCGCCCCCTGCGGCTTTGCCGGCATGACCACGCGCGCACTGCGCTCCACTCCCTCCACGGACAGGCGCAGGTCCTCCGCACCCAGCGA
>JAHFTI010000498.1 GCA_023265535.1 Opitutaceae bacterium | reverse complement strand
ACCTCCGGCGGCCCGTGGGCGCATGACCTTTCCCCCCCCTTGCCGGGGACGTCGTTGAAATCGCCCGTGGCCCGTTGACAAGTGCCTTTGCCTCGTCCCCTTGCTTATCGCAGCGGCCGAATCCGGCCGTCCCTTGCCCCATGAAACGCGAACGCCTGCTTTCCATTGTGCTTCCCAACCTGGCTGCCGTGCTGTTGGCGCTGCTTCTGAGCTGGGTGTCGACGGACCTCTTTCGTCTTTATGGCTGGGCTCTCTTTGTGGTGACACCGCTTGCCTGCGGTTTTTTGTGCGGGCTCCTGTACAATCGGAAGGGACTGAATTCCTTTTGGGCAACCCTGCTGACCACACTGCTCTCCGGGTTCGTCTCACTCCTGGGTTTCCTCCTCCTGGGCCGTGAGGGGCTGGTATGCATGGTGATGGCGGCACCGCTGGTGCTTCCGCTCTTCCTGATGGGCGGCGCCAGCAGTTACGTGCTGCTGGTTTTCCTGCGGAAGAAGGCCCTGGCAAACACCCTGGCGGTGCTGGTCTGCGGCCTGAGTCCCCTTCTCATGGGCCTCGAGGCCTCACGAATGACGGGTGGCGAGCTGCATGCCGTGCGCAGCACCGTGCGCGTGCAGGCCTCGCCGTCGGCCGTCTGGACCGAGGTCATCCAGTTTTCGCCCATTCCCGAGCCGACCGAATGGTTCTTCAAGGCAGGCATCGCCTATCCGCTCAGGGCGCGTATCGAGGGCAGCGGTGTCGGGGCTCTCCGTTACTGCGAATTCACCACGGGGGCCTTCGTGGAACCGATCACGCACTGGGAGGAGGGCAGGCGCCTGGCCTTTTCCGTGCGCTCGCAGCCGGACCCGATGATCGAGCTGAGTCCCTACGGAGCCTTGCGTCCTCCCCATCTGGATACGGCAATCCGTTCCGAAAGGGGCGAGTTCCTGATCACCCCGCTGCCCGACGGCTCGGTCGAGCTCACCGGGACGACCTGGTACCGCAGCTCGATCCTGCCCTCCTTCTACTGGGACCCGATGACGGACTACCTGATTCACCGGATCCATTACCGCGTGCTCAATCACATCCGCGACACCGTCGAGGCCCGGGCCACTGCCCGCTTGCCCTGATCTGCCGGCCCTGTCACCCAAGAGCTCCCGCCCCCCCGGGCGTGTTCCCCCCGATGAGTGATTCCCCCAGGCTGAAGGTCCTTTTTGTCTGCGCCCTGAACAGGCAGCGCAGCGTCACCGCCGAGCGCCTCTACCGCAACGACGCGCGCCTGGAGGTCCGCTCCGCCGGCGTGCGTTCCGACGCGCCGCGTCGCGTATCCGAAAAGGACCTACATTGGGCCGATATCGTCTTTGTCATGGAGCGCGACCAGAAGCAGTGGATCCAGGAGCGCTTCGAGGGCCTGGAGCTTCCGCCCATCGACGTGCTCGACATCCCGGACGAGTTCGAGGTCATGGACCCCGTGCTGCAGGAACTCCTGCGCGCCACGCTGGATCCGGAACTGGATCACCTGGTGGGCGGGTCGGGGGCGGGGGAGTGAGCGTCCGGGCTGTGCCTGGAGGCAAGGGCCTGCACTCCCAGGCGGCTGCGGCCCCCGACATTTTCCCGATTTTTCGGTTCGCCGATTTGGGGCGAAAGGTCACTTTCTGGCTTTTCAGAGTATGAAGATTTATTTCATGGGAATCTGCGGAACTGCCATGGGCAATGCGGCCCTCCTCGCACGCGAGGCCGGGCATGAGGTGCTGGGCGCCGACTCGGGCATCTATCCGCCCATGAGCACCGTGCTCGCCGAGGCCGGAATCGAGCTGCACAACGGCTACGATCCCGAGCGCCTCAGCCGCCTCGCCCCTGACGTCGTCGTCATCGGCAACGCCATGTCGCGCGGCAATCCCGAGGTCGAATGGCTCCTCGATTCCCAGGCCATCCCCTTTGTATCACTTCCGGCGATACTGCACGACTTCGTCCTCTCGAAGCGCCGCAACATCGTCGTCTGCGGCACGCACGGCAAGACCACCACCACCGCGCTGGCGGCCTTCCTGCTGCGCGAGAATGGCCGCGACCCCGGCTTCCTCATCGGCGGGGTCCCCCAGGATCCGCCCACGGGCAATCACCTCGGCACCGCCACCGATCCCTTCGTCATCGAGGGCGACGAGTACGACAGCGCCTTCTTCGACAAGCGCAGCAAGTTCATCCACTACTCGCCGCACATCGCCGTCCTCAACAACCTCGAGTTCGACCACGCCGACATCTTCCGCGACCTCGCCGATGTCCAGCGCACCTTCCTCCACCTTTCGCGCATCGTGCCGCGCCGCGGCTGCGTCGTCCTGAACGGCGACGACGACAACCTGCGCGTGCTCGGCGCCATGCCCTGGACCCGCGTCGTGCGCGTGGGCCTCGGCGAGGGCAATGACGCCCGGATCTGCGACTTCAGGGAGGACGCCTCCGGTGTCTCCTTCACGCTGAACTGGCGCGGACAGGCCTGGGCCATGATCCGGTGGTCCCTTCCCGGTCTCTACAATGCCCGCAACGCCGCCATGGCCGCCGTCGCCTGCGGCCTCATGCTCGCCGAAAAGGCGGGCGGGCCCGTCGCCCCCGTCGAGACCCTCGACCCGCGCAGCCTCGACCTCGTCTGCCTCTCCCGCTTCCGCGGGGTCAAGCGCCGCCAGGAGGCCCGCGCGCAACACCACGGCATCACGGTCATCGAGGACTTCGGCCACCATCCCACCGCCCTCGCCGAGACCCTCCAATCCTTCCGCAATCGCCACCCGGGCGCCCTGCTCACCGCCGTCTTTGAGCCGCGCAGCAACACCGCCCGCACCAAGGCCCTCCAGGGCGGCTTCATGCGCGCCCTCGCCCACGCCGACGAGGTTTACCTCGGCGCCGTCAACCGTGCCGACAAGCTGCGCAGCGAGGACCGCTTCGACCCGGAGGCCGTCGCCCAGCACCTCGAATCCCAGTCCGTCCACGCCCGCTGGTTCAATGAGAACGAACATCTCCTGGAACAGCTCAGCAGCGACACCCTGGCACCTGCCACACGTGGCACACGCGAGCGCGTCGTGATCTTTTTCAGCAACGGCAGCTTCGACGGAATCATCGGCCGCTACGCCGAACGCGTCCGCGCCTGAGTTGGCTTGCCATGCGGCAGGGGATGGGACATGCATGTCCCATGCCCCGTCCCCAGCTCGCAAGAAAGCCTGCCCGAAGCTGTTCGCCGATTGCCCTCCCCGCCGCCCGCGCCGCCCGGCGCGCCAGTCCCAAGGTCCAGCGCCAGGACCCCAGCTCACGTCCGCCCCTCCAGCGCATGCTGCGCATCCACGAGGAACTCAGGCATGACCGGCGTCCCAATTGCACCAGCCTCTCGGCCCTGCTCGAGGTGTCGACCAAGACGGTCATGCGCGACATCGAGTTCATGCGCGACCGCATGGGACTGCCCATCGAGTATTTGCCGCTTGAATACGCCTATCGCTACACCAGCCAGGTCGACGCGTTCCCCACGGTGCAGGTGAGCGAGGGCGAGGTCTTTGCGCTGCTCGTCGCCCAGAAGGCCATGGAGCAGTACAAGGGCACGCCCTTCGAGCACACGCTCGAGTCCGCCTTCGGCAAGATCGTCTC
>JAHFTI010000497.1 GCA_023265535.1 Opitutaceae bacterium | reverse complement strand
TGCTGAGGCTTGGCTGAAGCGCTTTGCTCGAAAGAGGCGCGGGCAAATTCGCATCATGTGTAGTGCAGGACACGACGATAAATCCCAACGAGACCAGATATCGGGGCAGCTTCATATTTTGCCCAACAGTGTTATTCGCCTCAACTCAGTTGATGTATATCAAACTCGGCCAAGAGGCGGTTGACTGAGTTGGGGTGGTTCCGGGAGTCATTTGAGATCCGGAGTTTGTGAAGACCGGGATGGAACTGATCGGGCTGGGTTGAGCTTTAGCAGGGTGCATATGAATCCGGATAAAGCTCAACTCAGGGCCGCTAAATCAGACTAGCGACTGGCTTTGGTTCCGCTCGCCAGCAGCGTCTCGAAATACGGCTCGGTGGTTTCCTTTGCGACGGCGGTGACCTCGACCTTGGTGAAGCCGGCTTTTTTCAGGAAGCCGTGCAGCGCGCTTTCCTTAAACCCGAGCCAGACGTCGGCGTAGAGTTCGCGGGCTTTTTCAAACGTGTGCTCGTTGAGGTCGAGGATGAGGAGCTGGCCGCCGGGCTTCAGAATGCGGTAGGCCTCGGCGACGGCGGTCTGAGGGTGCCGGGCGTGGTGGAGCGCCTGGCTGAGGATGGCGAGGTCCACCGAGCGGTCGGGCAGGGGCACGTCCTCGATGTCACCGTGCTTGTAGGCGAGGTTGGCGAGGCCGTTCTTCGCCGCGAGCTCGGTGCCGATCTCGACCATCCGGGGGGAGTTGTCGATGCACCAGACCTGCTTTGCACGGTGGGCGAGCAGCTGGGAGACGAGGCCCTCGCCCGCGCCGAGGTCGGCGATGGTGATGGCGGGCGTGAGGCGCAGCGCAAGGTGGCCGAGGGCCTCCCATGAGCGGCCGGGGCAGTAGTTTTTGCCGAGGCGGCCGGCGATGAGGTTGAAATACTGCTCCTGCGTGCGGCGGCGTTTTTGGAGGATGCGGTCGAGATTGTCGCGGTCGTCGGCCAGCGCCGGCAGGTCGGCGACGGCGTCGATCGCGGCGCAGAGCAGGGTGAGGTGCTTGGGCGTGAGGCTGGCGCGCAACGAGTAGAACGCCTTCTTGCCCTCGCGGCGGTCGCTCACGAGGCCGGCCTGGCGCAGGAGCGCGAGCTGCGAGGAGATGCGCGACTGGCCCATGCCGAGGATTTCCTGCAGCTCGGCGACGGAAAGCTCCTCGCGCATCACGAGGGCGAGCAGCCGCAGCCGCGTGGAATCGGAGAGGAGCTTGAGGAGGTCCCAGGAGGCGTTCACCGAGGCGGGAGGCTGGGGAAGGGAAACGCGAAAGGCAATTTCCGAGACGGAAGGGGCAAGGAAGCCAAATTTTTATCGCGGAAGCGCGGAGGGACGGAGGGGTTCACCACGAAGGCCACGAAGGGCACGAAGCGCGGCCCGACGAAATTGATCCGGCTTGAGCGCGGTTTGTCACTCTGGACGGAGTGAGGAATCCAGTTGAATGCCGCCGAAGACCGCAGCGGAGTCTCACTGGATCCTTCGCCAAGCTCAGGATGACAATCCGGGCTTCGCGACCTTCGTGCTCTTGGCGGTTAATTTTTTCCGGAAAACAAAAACGCCGCCCGGGGCGGGGCGGCGCTGAAGGGGAAAGCGGGCCGGAGACCCGCGCACCCTGACTCAGGCCTTGTCGGCGTAGCGGGCGATGCTGACGATGGTGTAGTTCTCGTCGGAAGTGCCGGACTTCACCTTGACGGTGTCGCCGGGCTTCTTGCCGAGCAGCGCGACGCCGAGGGCGGTCTTGTAGGAGATGATGTGCTGGTCCGGGTCGCCGTCCCACGCGCCGAGGATGGTGTAGCGGGTGGTGGCGCCGGTGGCCGAGCTCCGGACCTCGACGACGGTCCCGGCGCCGACCTGGTCGGCCGACGCCTCCTTGAAGTCGCTGACGCGGGCGCGGCCGAGGTCCCGCTCGAGGTTGGTTTTCTGGGCCATGAGGACCTGCTGGTCCTGCTTGGCCATCTTGTACTCGGAGTTTTCCTTGAGGTCGCCGTGCTCGCGGGCGATGGCGATGGCCTTGGAGTTCTCGGGAATCTTCTTGGAGACGATGGCCTCGTATTCCTCGCGCTTGCGCTCGAAGCTGGCCTTGGAAACGAGCAACTGCTCCTCCTTGCCCTCGGCATCGGCGGCGACGAGCGACTGGATCTTGGGGAAGAGCTTGATGAAGCGGGCGAGGAGCGACTTCTTGGTGAGCTCCTCGAAGCCCTGGTTCAGCATGAGGGTGTTCGCGAGGTCGCGCGCGGTCTCCGGATCGGCGGTGGACAGCAGGTCGGCGATGAGCTCGGTGTCCTCGCTGAGGATGTCGGCCAGCGGGATGCGGCGGGCGCTGGAGGCCTGGAGCGCCTCGTAATCGATGGCGAAGAACACGGCGCCGAGCAGGCGCGGCGTGATGAGGTCGTTGAGCAGCTTCGCGAATTTCTTCGAGTGGCGGTTCTTGACGATCCAGAGGAGGACGGGGGCGCGGAGGTTCTGCTCGGTCTGCCAGCGCTTGAGGGCCACAGCCAGTTCCTCGGCGTGGCCGTTCTCCACGAGGAAGTTGATGCACTCGGTGGTGAACTTGCCCTGTGAGGTCTTGAGCAGGGTGAAGAGCAGGTCGCGGCACTCGATGGGGTGCGTCTCCTTCACGAGGTCCAGAAACTGCGACTGGAAGTGCACCGGGATCTTTTCCGCGATGGCGGGCAGGTCGCGGACGGTGGCGATAAGCGCGGCCTGGGACGGCTCGAACACCTCCGCGGAGCCGGCGAGCTTGGCCAGGTCGTCGCGAACGGAGGCGCCGTAGAGGCGCTCGGAGGCGTCGAGCTGGTTGCTGTCCTTCACGGCGTCGGCGACCGCCTTCAGGATGGCGACGAGGTCGGTCTTGATCTCCTTCTTCGCGACGGTGGCGACGAGCTCCTCGGCCAGCGCGATGCGGCGGCGGGCGGAGCGGGTGGAGTTGAACTGCTCAAGGATCTCGTCCTCGGCGGAGATGGGCGTCTCGCGCAGGATGAAGCACTCGGTCTTCTTGGCGGGCGAGGAGATGCGCGGGTCCTTGCCGACGGCCTTCTTGGCGGTGGACCACCATTTCTTGTATTTGTCCTCGCCGACGACCTGCGTGAGCGTGATCTCGAGGTCGATGGCGCTGGTGGCGTGGTTCGGGTAGGCCTCGAGGGCCTCGGCGATGAGCTGGGCGGGGTCATCCGCGATGAGCGCGGCGATTTTCTTCGGCTCGGTTTCCTTGCGGACGAGCAGATGCTTGGCCGGCAGCACCTCCATCGTGTTCAGGCAGAAAGCCGGGTCCATCGCGTGCGCCTTCTTGCCCTTGAAGTCGATGAGGAGACGCTGGGTGCCATCGTCGTAGGACTTGATCTGGCCGAAACCCCAGCTGCGGTGGATGCAGTACGCGCCCGGTTCCATGGCCTCAAGCTTGGCTTTGGCCGCCTTGAGGGACGGGTTTTTGGCAATGAGCGCGGAGAGGGCTTCGGAATTCATAGTTACGAAAGTGATGGCCTGAACGGGAGAGTTGAGCGGACAATGACTAGCCTTGTCAAACAGTGTGTCGAAATCCCGCCCCGTGAGTAGCCCCGCCCCCGCCGGGCCCCCCGGCGCGTGGCCG
>JAHFTI010000496.1 GCA_023265535.1 Opitutaceae bacterium | reverse complement strand
CGGGCGGCAATGTTTTCCAGAGTGACGGCACCCATGTCACCCCGACCACACCCGCCACTCCCAACACGGCCTCGGCAGGCGGGCAGAACACGGTCTGGGGCCGCCTCCACGCCGTGGTCGCCAATGACGGCACCCTTTCCTTCAGGACCTCGAAGAATGCCCAAAACAACCAGTACTTCAATGGCATCCAGCTGGTCCCGTTTCCGCTCCCGACGATCTCCCTGCAGCCGTCGCCCACCACGGAGGCGACCATCGGCAGCGATGTCAGCCTCAGTGTCAGCGCGACCGGTGAGGGCGGCCTCGGCTACCAGTGGCGCAAGGGCGGGGTGGCCATCGCAGGCAATGCCTCCGCCACCACCGGCACGCTCACGCTCACGAACGTGCAGGCCGGTGACGCGGCCTCCTATGATGTCGTCATCAGCAACCCCGGCGGCTCGGTCACCAGCTCGGCCTCGGTGCTGAGTGTCGGCAGCTCCATCATCGCCCCCTCGGTCAACACGCCCCCGGCCTCAGCCACCTCGGTCGTCGGCGGCACCGTGTCCTTCTCCGCGATCGTGAATGGCACCTCGCCCCTCTCGTACCAATGGCAGAGGAGCAACAACAACAGCTCCTTCACGGACCTGCCTGGCGCCGGTTCGGCCGCACTGACCCTGACTTCGGTCACCCCGGCGCAGGCGGGCTACTATCGCCTGGTCGTCACCAACTCCGCCGGCTCCGCCACCAGCGCCTCCGCTGCGCTGACGGTGGCGCCTACCCTCACCACCGCCCCCTCCGCCGCCATCGTTGCCGCGGGGGCCGCCCATGTGATCAGCGTGGTCGCCGATGCGGGCGCCGGAGCGCCCGAGCCCATCACCTATGTGTGGAAGCGCGACGGCGCCCTCGTGGGCGAAGGCTCCGGTGTCAGTGGCTCGGCCACGGCCAGCCTGCAGGTGGGCTCCTTCTCGGCGGCGCAGTCGGGCTACTACACCGTCACTGTCTCCAATTCCGCCGGCTCGAGCACCAGCGCGCCGGTCTATGTCGGCGTGGCCAGCACGCAGTCCGTGAGCCTCGCGCCTGCCTCCGGCGCCACCGGCATCGCCATCGACCAGCAGCTGCGACTGGTCTTCCCCGGTGCGCCCCGGATAGGGCGGGCCGGCGTGATCACCGTGCGTGACGCCGCCGACGATGCCGTGGTTGCCACCATCAACGTCGCCCAGTTCCAGACCTACAGCCTCTTCGGCGCCACCATCACCAATGGGGCCGTGCGCACCGTGCAGGGCGCGAGCTGCTTCTACACGCCGCTGGCCATCCATGGCAACGAGGCCTGGATCACGCTCAGCCCCACCCAGCGCCTGTCGTATTCAAAAACCTATTACGTCACCATGGATCCGGGCGTCCTGCTCGATTCCACCAATGCCGCCCATCCCGGAGTGACGGGCCCCGCCACCTGGCGCTTCTCCACCAAGGCCTCCGGCCCCGCCACACCCACCGCCTCCACCGGCCCGACCACGATCACGGTGGGCCACGATGGCACGGGCGACTTCGCCACGCTCCAGGCCGCCGCCGACTGGATCCCGCAGAACAACACGCTGCCGCGCACGATCCTGCTGCGTGCCGGTACCTATCGCGACAACGCCCTCTTCACGCAGAACCGCAACTTCGTGACCGTCCTCGGCGAGGGCTCCTCGCGCCGCGACGTGCTCCTCTACTACCCCTATGGCGGCTACTCCCCCGGCAATGACCGCTCCTGCGGCACGCTGCGCCTCGAGAGCAACAACATCACCGTGCGCAACCTCACGATCGACAACGGGGTGTACCTGCCCATGCCCTCGAGCGGCGCGCCCGCCTTCGCCGGCCCGATCAACACCGTCGTCACCACCGGCAGCCGCCTCATCTTTGACAACGTGCTCATGCTGGGAGGCCAGGACACCCTGTACGCGAGTTCGGGTGTGGCCTACTTCAGGAACTGCGAGATCTGGGGCAGCGTCGACTTCATCTACGGAGGCGCACTCACGGTCTTCGACAACTGCGACATCGTCGAGATTCGCGACAGCGGCGGCCCTATCTGCGCCCCCTCGACGCCCTTCGCGCAGCCCTACGGCGAGGTCTTCCTCAACTGCCGCTTCCCGCGCGCCCTGGTCGCCAATGGCTACCCCTACAATGTGGGCGTGGGCAGTTCGACCTTCATGCGGCCCTGGCGCCAGGACGGCATGACCGCCCTCATCAACTGCCAGCTCGACACGCACCTATCCGTGAAGGGGTGGAGCGAGTGGTCGGGTTCGGAGGTCGGCTGCCGCGCACGGGAACACGGCTCCACGCTTTTGGGCGGCGGCGGCGCCCCGACGGTTGCGGAGCGCCAGGCTGCGGGCGCCTATTGGCTCAACACCGTCGATCCGGACTACACCGGCACCTCGATGCCTGTGACCGATCCCCTGATTGCGCCGGCCACGGGCACGGGCAATCGCGTCGCCGTCACGGTCAACCCCGCCGACTACACCCTGGCGGCCATCTTCGGGCACCCCTACTTTGCGCTGAACGGCTGGATGCCTGATGCGCCGCCCGGCATTGCCACGCAGCCCCTCAGCCAGACGGTCAATGTGGGGGTCTCCGCGGGCCTGTCCGTGATCGCGAGCGGCGATGGTCCGTTCAGCTACCAATGGCAGAAGGACGATGCGGGCCTCTACAAGGACATCGCAGGTGCCACTTCCGCCACGCTGGCTTTTCCGGCGGTGCAGCAGGCTGACGCCGGCAAGTACCGTGTCGTCGTCACCAATCCGAATGGTTCCGCGACGAGCCAGGCCGCGGTCCTCACGGTCGACACGCCTCTCTTCTCGATGGGCGCACCCGATGGCTTTGCCTCGGAGGTGACCGGCGGCGGCTCCCTCACGCCGGTCATTGTCTCCACCCCCGCAGCCCTCAAGGCGGCCGTGGAGGCGACCGCGCCCGCTGTGATCACGGTCTCCGGCGTGATCAACATGGCCGCTTACGGGAGCGCGGTGCGTATCAAGTCGAACAAGACGCTGCAGGGCCTCGACTCCTCGGCGGGCATCGTCGGCAACATCAACCTCGGCAGTGACGTGGCGAACGTGATCATCCGCGGCCTCACCCTCACGCACCCGGGCACCCATCTCGGCACGGATGGGCGCTACACCGATGGCGGCGACGGAATCTCCATCGAGGGCGCCAAGCGCATCTTCATCACCCATTGCACGGTGTTCGACTGCGCCGACGGCCTGATTGACACGCGCCTGGGGGCGGACCTCGTCACCATCAGCTGGTGCAAGTTTTACTACACCGCCGGGCAGGCGGACCATCGTTTCACGATGATCTCGGACGGCCTGCTGATCCGCGATCCCGTCACCGACGCAGTCATCCAGGCGGGGGCGCCCCTGCGCATCACGATGCACCACAACTGGTGGTCCGAGCGTTGCGACCAGCGCCAGCCTTCCAGCACCAACGGGCACATCCATCTCTACAACAACCACTGGAACGCCCCCGGCAATTCCTACGCCTCGGTGGCGCGCGACTGCGCCCAGTTCCTGTCGGAAAACAATGTGTACCGGAACGTCAGGGACGCCCTCGGCACGAGCGACAACAACGCGCTCCTGGCGAATGGCCTGATCCGCTCCATCGGCAACCTGTACCTCCAGTGCA
>JAHFTI010000055.1 GCA_023265535.1 Opitutaceae bacterium | reverse complement strand
AAGGCCGATCAACTTTCCGATCTCACTGCAGCGGACGTATGGGTGAAAACGGCGGCCGGCGCCGACTACCTCGGAAATGTCTGGCCGGGTGCCTGTGTCTTTCCGGATTTCACCCGGCCGGAGACCCGGAACTGGTGGGCCGCGCTCTATCCGCCCTTCATGGCAAACGGGATCGACGGCATCTGGAACGACATGAACGAGCCCGCGGTATTCGACACACCGGACTGGACCATGCCCGAAACCAACTGGCACCGCGGCGGCGGAGCACTGCCTCCCGGGCCGCACCTGCGCTATCACAACGTGTACGGAATGTTGATGGCACAGGCCTCGCGCGAAGGCATCCTTGCGTCCGCCCCGGACAAACGCCCCTTCGTGCTCACGCGCGCGAATTCCCTGGGTGGACAGCGTTACGCCGCCACCTGGACGGGAGACAACGCCTCCTCGGACTACTATCTCCAACTTTCCATCCCGATGAGTCTCACGCTCGGCCTCTCGGGGCAACCCTTCAACGGACCCGACATTGGTGGGTTTGATGGCACCGCATCGGGAGAGCTTTGGGCCAGGTGGATCGGTCTGGGGGCCTTCTATCCCTTCAGCCGCTCCCACTCGTCGAAGGGCACGAATGACAAGGAGCCCTGGGCCTTCGGAGCTGCTGTAGAGCACACCGCACGCGTTGCGCTCAATCGGCGCTACCGCCTGCTCCCCCATCTCTACACCCTCTTCCATCAGGCGAGCATCGACGGTCTTCCCGTGATGCGCCCGGTTTTCATGGCTGAGCCTGCAAATGCGACGCTGCGCAGCGAGCAGCAGGCTTTCACGCTTGGAGCGGATCTGCTGGTGGTCCCGCGCTGGGCGAGCAGCCCCCGCCTGCCCGGTGGTGCTTGGCGCGAGCTTTCCCTGGTCGACGGTGACGCGGTGGACGCGAACCAGCCGCGCGTCCTGCTGCGTGCGGGGGCCATCCTCCCCCTCGGGCGGATCGTGCAGAGCAGCACCCAGGACTCCCTGTCGGAGCTGAGCCTTGTGGTGGCCCTCGGGCCGGACGGAAAGGCCGACGGAATCCTTTACGAGGATGAGGGCAATGGCTTTGCGTATCAGGCCGGCGAATACAGCCTCACGCGGTTCCACGCTGAAAAGAGGGACGGTGTGCTTCGAGTCTCCGCGACGCGCAGCGCGGGCTCGCGCGAGAGCGGCACGGGGACCGTCGCCCTCAGGGCCTTCGATGTCGATGGCTCGCTCTTGCCGGAGAACTCCGTCGCGCTGGAACCTCCCGTCCTTGAGGAGGGGCCGACGGACGCCGCCTACATTGCGAATCTCTCCGTGCGTGCCCACCTGGCTCCTGGCAATGGAAGCATGACCGCCGGCTTTGTGATCGGCGGTACCGCACCCAAGACCGTCCTGGTGCGCGCCGGCGGCCCCTCGCTCGCGGGTTTCCAAATCGCCAACCCTGTCGCAGATCCCGTGCTGACGCTCCACCAGGGGCCCTCGGTCATTTTGGCGACCAATGACGACTGGTGTTCCGGAGCCGATGCCGGCGACACGCTTGCGCAGGCCTTTGCCACAAGTGGTGCCTACACCTGGACCCGTGGGTCAAGGGACGCAGCGCTGCTCATCACCCTCCAACCCGGTCTCTACACCGCCATCTTCACGGACGGCGCACAACGGGGCGGCACGGGCATCATCGAGGTCTATGACATGACCCCCGGCTCGAAGGACTCGCAACTCGTCAATATCTCGGGCCTGTCTTACTCGGGCCTCGGGGAGCAGTCCCAGATTGTCGGGTTTGTCATCAAGGGCACCGCACCACGACGGGTGTTGGTGCGTGCCGCAGGCCCTTCGCTCGATCCCTTTGGGGTGACTGGCACGCTGCGCGAACCCTCGCTCTCCCTTTTCGAGCGCACGCACATGAGTGCCCTGCGCTACGGCTGGGACGCGGGGCTCGCCCGGGTCTTCGACTCACTGCGCGCCTTCCCATGGCAGGCGGGATCGCCCGACGCCGCCCAACTGGTGACACTTAAACCTGGACTTTATACTGCGATCTCTGGCGGAAAAGGCGGCGGCACCGGCTGGGCCCTGATAGAGGTTTACGATGCACCCGGGCAGTGATTGGGCCGCAAGCGTCAAGCGGCAGGCCGCAGGCGCCGGGCAAGCCCCCGCTTTGTCATAATGAGTGAGTCTTGGTCTTGGGAGTTAGCGTCGACATCCGAAGACCACCACGGAGCTTGTTAACGTTAACCATCGTGACTCTTTCCGAACCCCATTTCATGGGTCATTCTGAAGACGCCCCATACTCCCTCGCTTGCACATGAAACTTCCGACCTGGCCGCTTCTCTGCCTCTGTATTTCAAGCTCCTGCAGCGCGCTGCTGCTGGCAGCGTACGCGGCCGAACCCTCAGCCGAGGCCCAGGGACTCAGGACTGAATTGGTTTCCCAAGGGGCGACGAAGGCAGGTAGTGGCCCTGCCAATGATCCCGCACGCGTCGAGGAATTCAGGAACTACGCACTCGGAATGTTCATTCACTGGAGCGTGGATTGCCCCTTGGGGTCTGTCATCAGCCATCATCTCGTTGGTGCCGAAAAGGCCTACCAGGACCGCTTCTTCTCGCAGCTGCCCGGCTTCTTCGATCCCCAGCATTTCGATCCGAAAGCCTGGGCCAAACTCGCCCGCCTTGCCGGCATGAAATACGTGGTGTTCACCACCAAGCACCACGCGGGCTTCTGCATGTGGGACACGGCCACGACCGATTTCAAGGTCAGCAACACTCCCTATAAGCAGGATATCACACGCCAGTTGTTCGAGGCCTTTCGCGCCGAGGGTATCCGCATAGGCGTCTACTTTTCCCCGGATGATTTTTGGATGTTGCACAAGCAGGGGCACCCCATCACGCGCACGCGTCCCGAGGCCGATCCTCGCAACAATCCCGAACTCATGCGCCACAACCTGACGCAGCTCCGGGAGTTGCTCACGAACTATGGGAAAATCGACCTGATCTTCTTCGACGGCGAGCCGGATCAGCTCAAGCAACTGGCCTGGAAGATTGATCCCCAAATCCTCGTGACTCGCGGCGAGATGAAGACCCCCGAGCAGCACCTGCCTGCTGCGAAAATGTCGGAGCCCTGGGAGGCCTGTTTCACGATGGGCACCGAGTGGCCGTTCAAGCCCACCAATGAAACCTACAAATCCGGCACCGAGCTCATCAAGATGGTCGTCGAGGTGCGGGCCAAGGGCGGCAACCTCCTCCTGAACATCGGGCCGGATCCGGACGGCGTCATTCCTTTCGAGCAGACTCGTCGCCTGCGTGAACTTGCCCTGTGGTTGTTCGTCAACCAGGAGTCCATCTATGATGTGCGCCCCTGGGTGGTCACCAACGAGGGCTCCCTGTGGTTCACACAGTCCAAGCAGGGCGACACCCTTTATGCCATTGAAACACAGGTGCCCTGGCCCTGGGGGACCTGGCGCGAGTTTGTGATCCGCTCTGCCAAGGCGACAGAGAAGACCGAGGTCGAGGTGGTCGGGCAGACAGGCGACAACCGCTGTTGGACCACCGAACCCTGCAATGCCACGTGGAGGCAGGAAAAGGACGGACTTCACGTGAAGGTCATGTTCGCACAGAGGCTTTACACCGACTGCAAATGGCCAAATCCGATTGTGATCCGACTCCGCCATGTTGTGGCGGCGGAAGCCGCCACCGCAAAGTGAGGTCCCGCCAGTTTCCCCATCACCACCAATCCAAGCGCCACATGCCCCGCCTGCTCGCCATCATTCTCTCCCTCATAGTCCTGGCTGGAATTCCCGCGATGCATGGCGCGGCCTTCCACATAGGGGCGCAGCCCCCAGGAGCGGAGATCGACTGGCAGGCCTTCCTCTCCCGGCACGATCCCATCTGGGAGGATCTTCCCTGGCAATGGAACGAGGGGCCCTTCCTTGGCAATGGACAGCTCGGCCTGGTGGCCTATGCCACACTGGCGGACAACCGTTTCGATTTTCACCTGGGGCGGGCCGATGTGACCGACCACCGCAAGGCGCCCGACAGGAAGACTTCCCGCGGCGCCCCGGGCACCGAGGTCATGGATGTGATGTATGATTTCCCACGCCTGGATTTGGGACGCATCGCATTGCGTCCAGCGGGCAAGATCACCGGCGGCACGCTGCGTGTCGACCTTTGGAATGCGGAGCTTACCGGGACACTCGTCACCGACCGTGGTGTACTCCATGTGCGGGCCGTCACGCTGCGTGACCGCATGGTGCATCGCATCGATGTGCGCTCCACGGAACACGATGAGGCCGGACGGCCACTGCCCTACTCCTGGGAATTCCTTCCTGGCAATCCCTCGTCGCCTCGCGCCCTGGTGTTTCCGACCCAGCCAAAGAGTCTGGCCTACAAGACCAACCCAGCCCCCGTGCTGACCCGGCATGACGGGATGCCAGTATGCGTGCAGTCGCTGCTCGCCGGAGGGGACTACGCCACGGCTTGGTTCGACCAGCGGAACTCCCCAACGGAAGGCAGTCTCTACGTTTCGACCGCCAATGAGGTGCCCGCTGCCGGCCTTTCGGCTGGGGTTGCCACGCAAACCGTCAGGGCTGCGGCAAAGCATGCGGACTCGGATCTCACCGCGCATCGTGACTGGTGGCATTCCCATTACGCCAAGTCCTTCCTTTCCGTGCCAGACGGCCTCCTGGAATCCTTCTACTGGATTCAGATGTTCAAGCTCGCCGCTGCGTCGCGCCCTGATGGACCTCCCATAGATTGTCTCGGGCCCTTCTACAGGACCACGCAATGGCCCGGCCTGTGGTGGAACCTGAATGTGCAGCTCACGTATTGGCCGGCCTATGCGGGAAATCATCTCGAGCTCGGGGGAAACCTGATCACCGAACTCGACGGCAATTTCGAAGGGCTGTGGCGCCACTATGCCGGCTCCCAGAAAATCGGGGATTTTGCGTGGGTGTTGCACAACTACTGGCTCCATTGCAGGCATGCCGGCGACTGGGCGGCCCTGCGCGAGGGTTGGAGGCCAAAGGCCAGGATCGTGCTGCAGGACTACCTCAAGCGACTTGTGCCCGACGCGCAGGGGCAACTGTCCCTTCCTTCGACCGAGTCCCCGGAATACGAAGGCTTCAAGTCGTATCATAATTCCAACTACAACCTGGCACTCCTGCGCTGGCTGCTGAACGCCCTGCTGGAACTTGAGGCGCGCAGTGGCGGCGCACCCGACCCCGCCGCCGCCGAATGGCGACGTGTCCTGGTTGCGCTGGTTCCCAACCCAACCGACGAGAACGGGCTCATGATCGGCAGCAACCAGCCCGTGGCGAAATCCCACCGGCATTACTCACACCTGCTCGGGTTGTATCCGCTGTTCCAGCTCGATCCCGACTCCGCCACCGACCGTGCGCTCGTGGTGAAATCCGTGCTCCACTGGCACCGGATTGAGGGCGGAAAGGGACTTGCCGGCTACGCACATACCGGCGCCGCGGCACTCTATGCCGCCTTGGGAATGGGTGATGAGGCCCATGCCGCGCTCACGCGTTTCCTCACCGTGCCGCTTGGCTTCGGTTCTGAAGTGCATGCCAACACACTTTACACGGAATCCGGCGGCAGGAATCCGGTGATCGAGACCCCGCTTTCCGCCGCCTCCGCCACCCAGGAACTGCTGCTCCAGAGCTGGGGTGGAAAACTCCGTGTCTTTCCTGCAGTTCCGGCGGCCTGGAGCGAGGCCGCCTTCACCACGCTTCGAGGACAGGGAGGTTTCCTTGTGAGCGCCGTGCGCACGGGCGGAAACACGGCCTGGGTTTCAGTGCACAGCGAGGCGGGCGAACCCTGCATTCTCAAGGTGAATGACTGGAAGACCGCGCCGGAGTTGAGTGGCGCGGGCGAGCTGGCAATGATTTCGCCCGGCGAGTTTCGCCTGACCATCCGGAAAGGGGATTCAGTCCTTCTGCGCGCACCTGGCTCGGCCGCCCGCCCGCCCGCCCGCGCTGCCGTTGTCTCCTCCGGCGCACCCAATCCCTATGGTCTCAAGCGCGGCCGCCACCTGCCCTCCAACCAAGCCTGGCCGGAGCCCGCCGTGACACCGGTTCAGGTGCCGTAGGACCAGCAAGGGGCCAGGCAGGCACTTCCCTATTGCCCCATGTGTATGCGAAATCCCCCCCTCCCTGCTACGACTTGTGAGTAACTCACTTGACTTGCTCTGCCCATGACAAGCACAGCCCCAATGCGCACTTGACCATGGCCGGCTAACAGGTCTTTTCGACGAGGGGTCTCGATAGGTAAATCGCCACAAGGCGATGCTTCCGCATTCCTCTGAGGCCCGGCGATCCCAGCCCACGGGCCTCCTCTTACACCCCAGTTTGCTCCTCGACGAAAGCATTGTCATGTTCCTCCTGCGCCCACTTCACCACTTCGTTTTCTGCCTACTTATCTGCTCTGCCAGCGCTGCTCCCACCCCACTTCAGCCTTCCCACAGTGATACCCTGCTCTGGTATCCTGCACCTGCTGCGGAGGCACTCACGGAAGGGCTCCCCATCGGCAACGGAAGCCTCGGCGCCATGGTGCTCGGTGGCACTGCCGAGGAACGGCTGGCTCTCAACCTCGACACCCTGTGGTCCGGTCGCCCCAATGACCCCGTTAACCCGGAAGGGCTGGCCGCTTTGCCCCTGATCCGTGCACTCGTCTTCGAGGGACGGTACGCCGAGGCTGCAACACTCGCCAACGAGAAGCTTTTCGCGAAAAACAAGTGGCAATCCGCCTATCAGCCCCTTGGAGATCTCCTGCTCTCTTTTCCAGGGCATGAACGCGCCACGGGATACAGGCGGGAGTTGGATCTTGAAAAAGCCCTTGTCCGAATCACCTACGATTTGGATGGCGTGCGCCATACACGCGAGATCTTCGCCAGTGCCCCACATCAGGCGATCGTGATGCGGCTCAGTGCCAACCGGCCCGGACAAATCACCACGGCGCTGCGCCTGCTCACCCAGCAGGAGAAGCCCAGACTTGAGATCAATTCCTCTGGCATGACTTTGAGCGCCCGCAACCGCAGCGATGGCTCGGGGGAGGGAGCATTGGATGTCCTGACACGCCTCAAGGTGTTCCCCTCGGGAGGACGTGTGTTTCCTGGACATGAAAGGCTGACCGTACGTGATGCGGATGAACTGGTCATCATCCTCACGGCAGCCACCAGTCATATATCCTGGAAGGACTGTTCCGGAAACCCAAAGGAAAGGGTCGAACGGAACCTTACGGCATCGAGTGACAAGGACTACGCCAGCCTCCTGGCCGCTCACCTCGCGGATTATCAAGCCCTGTTCAAACGCGTGACCATCAGCCTTGGCGAGCAAACGCCGGAAACGAGTACGGCCGCCGCGCGGCCCACAGACGTACGTATCGCGACTTTCTCACAGGGAAATGATCCCGGACTCGCCGCCCTGTATGTGCAGTTCGCCCGCTACCTCCTGCTCGCCACCTCCCGACCAGGCACACAGGCAGCGAACCTCCAGGGAATCTGGAATGACAAGGTCCAGCCGCCCTGGGGTTCGAAATACACCATCAACATCAATATCCAGATGAACTACTGGCCGGCCCTCACCGGCAACCTCGCCGAGTGCACGGAGCCGTTCGATCGCTTGCTGACGGAGGCCGCAGAGTCCGGCGCACACACGGCCAAGGTCCTGTATGGAGCACCTGGCTGGGTCGCCCACCACAACCTGGATCTTTGGCGCGGCACCGCCCCTGTGGATGGCGCCTTCTGGGGGCTTTGGCCCATGGGCGGGGCATGGCTGACAGTGCAGTGCTTTGACCACTACCGCTTCACCGGGGACAAAACCCACCTGGCCAGGCTCTATCCCCTGCTCAAGGGCTCCTCCCAGTTCTTCCTCTCCACACTCCAGCCTCACCCCACCAGGAAATGGCTTGTCACCAATCCTTCGATCTCACCCGAAAATGCACATCCTTTCGGCACCTCCGTCGTGGCCGGCCCGGCAATGGACACGCAGATCCTGAAGGACCTCTTTTCAGCGTGTGTGGAAGCGTCGGAAATTCTCGGAGTCGATGCAGACTTTCGAGCAGAAGTGAACGCGGCACGTGCACGACTCGCGCCTGCGCAGATTGGAAAAGCCGGGCAGCTGCAGGAATGGCTCGACGACTGGGATATGGAGGCGCCCGAGCGGCACCATCGCCACATCTCACACCTTTACGCATTGCATCCCTCCAACCAGATTTCACCGCTGCAGACGCCGGAACTGGCCAGCGCCGCGCGACGTACCATGGAATTGCGGGGCGACGATGCCACAGGCTGGAGCCTCGGATGGAAGATCAATTGCTGGGCCCGTCTGCACGATGGCGATCGCGCACTGAAATTGCTGACCATGCTGCTCTCCCCGGAACGCACCTACACGAACCTCTTCGACGCACACCCGCCCTTTCAGATCGATGGCAATTTCGGTGGCGCCTCCGGCATCATGGAGATGCTTCTCCAGAGTCACACGGATCTCCTTCACCTACTCCCCGCAGTGCCGAAGGCCTGGCCCGCCGGCCATGTCCAGGGCTTGCGCGCACGTGGCGGGATCACTGTGGATCTTCACTGGGCTTCTGGACAGCTCACCGAAGCACGACTCGTCGCGGACCGCGCCTGTTCGGTTGTAGTGCGCGTTGGGACCGGGGAAGGACGGACAGTCACCCTAAAACCCGGTCAGGCCTACGTCGTCAGGCCTGACTCCTTTAGGTAGGCAAAGCCCTGTCCCTCGCCGATTCCCTTGGATGAAGTTCATCCCTGGGCGGGACAAACGCATCCTTGCTCGACAGGGATTCGCCCCTGCGAATCATCGCGGCATGCAGTCCCCAAGTCCCTGGAAAATGTTTCCCCGGTTCCTCGCGAGCCTGGTGCTTTTCATCCTTTCCCTTGGACTGGAGGCAGCACCTTTGGAGTCCTCGCCCTTTGGACCAGTCGTCGCATCCGTTTCCCCGGCGGCGAGCGTTGAAAGTCGTTCCGCGGGCAACCAGGTCTCAATACTCAGCAATGGCTATGATGCGCTGCTGCTGCGCATACACCTGATCCGCCAGGCCAGGACATCGATCACCGTGCAAACCTTCATCTGGACCAACGATGAATGCGGCCGCCTGATGATCTTTGAATTGCTCGAGGCCGCGCGGCGCGGGGTGAAGGTCCGCATCATTGCGGACCACCTCTTCTCGGATCAGAACGCCGACACGGTCGCCTTCCTGGCAACGGCGCACCCCAACCTGGAGATCAAGCACTACCGTCCCGCCCGTTCCCGCATCAAGCAGTCCTTCCTCAGGACGCTCCAACAGGGCCTTTTTTCCTTCCACGCCCTCAACCAGCGCATGCACAGCAAGGTGATGGTGATCGACGGAGCCGTGCTCATCACCGGCGGACGCAACATCGAGAACACCTATTATGATCACTCCACCACGCTCAATTTCCGGGACCGCGACCTGCTTGTGATCGGCCCCGCGGTCCTCACCGCACGGGAACAGTTCGAACTGTTTTGGAACTACCCCCAATGCATCGCCAGCAAGGACCTGATCGATGTGCGTGCGGTCATCAAAAAGGGTGCCTTCAAACGTTATGAACAACGCTCCGACTACGACTTTGGTCCTCACTTCGTGGAGTTGACCCGCGAGGCAGAGGACGCCGCCCTCATCAGGCGGCGCTTCGTCGATGCACTCAGGCCCGTGGCCAAGGCGACCTTCATCTACGATGCTCCCGGCAAGGCGCGAGGTGCCGGCAACAAGACCGCCCAAATCACCCGGGACCTGGTGGCCACCCTCGAGAAAGCCCGGGACTCCGTGGTGATCCAGACTCCCTATCTCGTGCTCAGCCCCACCGCACGGCAGCTCGTGCGTGAGTTGCAGGACCGCAACCCCAAGCTGCAGTTTCGCATCTCAACCAACAGCTTCGCCTCGACAGACAACGCCTTCGCCTATTCCGCCAACTACCGCCTTCGCAATCTGTACGTCCAAGCCCTCAGGCTCGAGGTGCATGAACTCAAGCCGGCACCCCAATGCATGGAGATGCTTTTCCCGCGCCACGCCGCAATGAGGGAGCTCGCCAACCAGGGGCGCGCAGCATCGGCCAAACCAAGGGTTCCCATCTTCTCCCTTCACGCAAAGTCCCTCGTGATCGATGACTCCATTGCCTTCGTCGGATCCTACAACCTGGACCCGAGATCCGAGGCGCTGAACACCGAGGTGGGCGTCCTCGTGGAAGACCGGGATTTCGTTGTGCAGCTGCGCAGGGAAATCGAGACCGACATGTTGCCCGAGAACAGCTGGGTCATCGCCAGGAACCGACTCCCCCTGAAGCTGAACCTTGTGAACGGCCTCGTCGACGGAATCATCTCCCTGACCCCTCTCGATGTGTGGCCGATTCAAAACACCAGCAGCTTCGAACTGCGTCCCGGAGCCATTCCCGTGTCACCGTCCCACCCGGACTTCCATGACGCCTACGAGGACGTCGGATCCTTCCCGGGCACCGATGGGCTTCTCTCCAAGAAGGAGATCCTGACGCGCCTCTACAAGGCTGTAGGAGCCCCGCTGACGCCCATCCTGTGAGCGGTGTGCGGCTGCTGCAGGCGAAAGGCCCGCCCTCAGCGGGCAACGACGCGGTCCCGCTAACCCGCTTGCAGTCCGCCCCAAAACGCTATCGGCTTTCGCCATGAGAAAATCGGCCACAAGCCGCGTGACCATACTCGACGTCGCCAAGATGGCGGGGGTTTCGCCGTCGACGGTATCCCTGGTCCTGAACGGCAAGCATGACCGCATGGGTGAGGAAACGCGCGAACGCGTGATGGATGCCGTGACCAAGCTGGGCTATTCCGCAAATCACATGGCCCGTGCGCTCAAGACAGGCTTTGTGCCCACGATCGGCCTGGTGGTGCCAACCGTCGCCAATCCCTTCTGGGGAGAGTTTGCACGGCGCGTCGAACACGCGGCACTGGCCCAGAACTACCAGGTGCTTCTCTGCAATGCCGAACGCAGCCCCGCCCGCGAACAGCTCTACGTCGAATCGATGCTCGCGCGGGGTATCCGTGGCGTGATCCTGGGCTCCTCTCCCCTCTCCCTCCAGCACATCTCCGGTGCAGCCAAGTGCGGCTTACAGGTAGTCGTCTTCGACCGGCTGATGCAGGGCAGCGAGGGGCTCGATTTCGACAGCGTGCGCGTCGACAATGTCCTCGGCGCACGACTGGCCATCACACACCTGCTGGAGCTCGGGCACAGGCGAATCGGCTTCGTCTCAGGCCCGCTCAGCTCCTCCAGCCGCAAGGACCGCCTTGAGGGCTATCGGAGCACCCTGCTGTCCCACGGCATCGAGCCGGACGAAAGCCTGGTCTGGGTGGCGAACGCGAGGCCCGACAACGGCGAGGAGGAAGCCACCGAAATCGGAAGGCTTGCGGCCGCCACACAATTGCGCGGTCCGAATCCTCCCACCGCCTTCTTTGCAATCAATGACATGACGGCCATCGGCATCTATGCCGGTGTGCGCGACCTCGGGCTGCGCATTCCAGAGGACATCTCCGTGATCGGCTTCGACGACATCAACCTGTGCAGGAGCATGAATCCGCCCATCACCACCGTGCGCCAGCCCCTGGAGGAACTCATGAATTCCGCAGTGGACCTGCTGATCGGTCGCATGGAGCAGAAGAACCTTGGCCCGACCACCCACGTCACCCTGACACCCAATTTGGTGCTGCGAGGGTCCACGGGGCCCTGGCGCGCACGCTAAGATCGACAACGCGTCGACATTGACCCCTGCCCTGACTCGGCCCATTGCTTGGGCCCAATCATGGTCACGCTCCCCCGCCCCCTGCGCACTGGCCTCGTGCTGGTCGCCTCCTGCGCCCTCCTCCCACTGGCCCAGGCAGCCAGCCAGATCCAGGAACGAGCCGATCGTTTCCTCTCGCTTGTCAACGCCTCCTACCAGGCGCTCTACACCGTCACCAGCGAGGCCCAATGGCTGTCCTCGACCGATGTGAGTCCCGTTCACGATGCGGCCACCGAGACCGCCTCCCGGTCGCTCGCCGCCTTTGCCGGAAACCCGGCGATCATCAACGAGGCCAAGGCACTGCTTGCCCGCAAGGACGAGCTGAGCGAAGTCACCTGGCGTCAGCTCCAGCGTGTCCTCCTCAATGCCGCGGAGGGCCCGATGACCCACCCCAAGCTCGTCGCCGACCGCATCGCCGCCGAGACCGCACAGGCGGCGGTCCTCAACAGTTTCGAGTTCAAGCTCCACGGGAAACCCGTCACGACCAATGAAATCGACGCCCTGCTCGAGTCTACGACCGACCTGCGCGAACGCCAGGCCGTGTGGGAGGCCTCCAAGGCGTCGGGCATCGCCCTGAAGGAAGGGCTCATCCGCCTGCGCGACCTGCGCAATGGTGTGGCCCGCGAAATGGGCTACCCCGACTACTTCAGCCTGCAGACCGCCCGCTACGGCATGACGACGGACGAGATGATCAGCATGAATGACGATTTCATGCGTGTGCTGCGTCCCCTCTACCTGCAGTTGCACACCTGGGTGAAACACAAGCTCGCCGAGCGTTACCACCAGCCCGTGCCGAAACGCATTCCGGCACACTGGCTCGCCAACCGCTGGTCCCAGGAATGGAATGGCCTGGCGGAGGGTGCCAACCTGGCGCCCCATTTCCAGGGACGCAGCCCCGAATGGATCATCAAGTCCGCCGAGCAGTTCTACACCGGACTGGGCTTCCCCAAGCTGCCCGCGACCTTCTGGACGAAGTCGGACCTGTATGCCCTGCCGGCCGACTCGAAGCGCAAGAAGAACACCCATGCCTCATGCTGGCACCTCAACCTCGCCGACGACATCCGCTCCCTCCAGTCCATCGAGTCCAATCCGTACTGGTTCAACACCGCACACCACGAGCTCGGACACGGCTACTACTTCATGGCCTACACCCGCCCCGAGGTGCCGCCGCTCCTGCGCGACGGTGCGAATCCGGGCTTCCATGAGGGCATGGGCGAACTCACCGCCCTCGCCGCCTCCCAGGCCCCGTATCTCAAATCGCTCGGCGTCCTGCCTGCCGACTACAAGGCGGACGAGATCTCCTTCCTCCTGAAGGACGCGCTCTCGCCCGGCGTCGTGTTCCTGTACTGGTCCTCCGGTGTGATGGCCCACTGGGAGGCCGACATCTACGCCCGCAACCTGCCCGCCACGGAGTGGAACCGGCGCT
>JAHFTI010000495.1 GCA_023265535.1 Opitutaceae bacterium | reverse complement strand
GGGATTGCTTTTGCTCCCAGCGCCCCCTCCCCCCCTCACGCCCCCTCGTGCAAGGCACTCCCCCCTCCATGTCCTCAGGCTCCTTCACCCGCCGCATCAGTTATGCCTCCACCGACGTGGCGGGCCAGCTCGTGTTCTGCGTCATCTCCTTTTACCTGCTGAAATTCTACACCGACGTGTACGGCATCAGTGCGGCGGCGGCGGGCACGATCCTGCTGGTGGCTCGGCTCATCGATGCGGTGGATGCCCCGGTCTGGGGCATCATCTTCGACAAGACCCACAGCAAATGGGGCCGGCACCGCCCCTGGTTCCTGTGGCTCTGCGTGCCCTTCGCCAGCTTCGGCGTGATGACCTTCCTCACGCCCGATTTCAGCCACGGGGCAAAGGTCCTGTATGCAGGTTTCACCTACATCATCTGCAGCATCCTCTACACGGGCATCAACACCCCCGTCACCTCCATCCTCTCCTCGCTGAGCCCCGATCCGAGGGAGCGGCTCATCCTCACGAGCTTCCGCATGTTCGGCTCCAAGCTGGGCGTGCTCATCGTGAACCTGAGCGCGATGGAGCTGGTGCGTATCTTCGGCGGCGGCGACGACCGCCGCGGCTACATGCTCGTGATGCCGCTGTACGCCGTGCTCTCGGTGCTGCTCTTCCTCTTCGCCTTCCGCAATCTCACGGAAGTCGTGCCCGACACGGGCCGCCAGTTCTCGATCAGGGAGAGCTTCGGTGCGCTCAAGGGCAACTGGCCCTGGATCATCATCTTCACCAGCAACCTGTTTTTCTGGATCGCCTTCATCTCGCGCATCTCGGCCGCGCCCTACTTCTTCGAATACACGCTCGGCCGCAAGGACCTGCTCTCGACCGCGTTCAGCCTGGATTTCGTCTCGCTCGCCACGATCCTGCTGATGCCGACCTGCGCCCGCTGGATCTCCAAGCGCAACCTCTGGATCGTCGGCCTCGCAGGCTCGGTGCTGGCGCAGGTCGTGGTGTACCAGGGCATGCTGATGCAGTCCGTGCCGCTTGTAATGACAGGGTGGATACTGGGCATCCTCACGAGCGGCATTGCGATGGCCCTGCCCTTCTCGATCCTCGCCGAAAGCGTGGATTACGGGGAGTGGCGCACGGGCATCCGCGCAGCGGGCCTGCTGACCGCCGTGGGAACGGCCTTCTGCATCAAGGCCGGCAGCGGCCTGGGCGGGGCGCTGCCCGCCTGGATCATGGCTGCACACGACTATGTGCCAAACGTGGCGCAGGGCGCCCGCTCGCTGCAGGGCATCAGCATCGGCTTCATCTGGCTGCCGGCGGTGGCCTACGCCCTGGCCATCCTGCCGGTGCTCTTCTACCAGAAGTACGAACGCCTTGAGCCGCGCATCCGCGAGGAGCTCGCGGCGCGTGCACAGAAATCCTGAGTCCGACCGAACGGCTCAGTTGGCCGGCTTGGGTGCGGGAACGACACCCTCCCCTGGTGCGGGAACGGCTGCGGGGCCGGGGACAGGGGACGGGGTGCCCGCCGCCTTTGCGGCGGCCTTGCGTGCCTTGGCCGCATCCGTGTAGGCCCTGTAGAGCTGTTTCCAATTGCGCCCGTTTGAGTTCAGGTACTGTTCACACTGGGTCTTGTAGATCTCGAAGATGGCGGAGACCAGTTTCATGCCCTTGTAGTCGATCGCCTGCTCCCGGGCCTGCCTGAGCAGTCCGAGGATATGGGCTTCCTCCTGCGGCGTGAGGTCGGGGACGATGGCCTTGTAGCCCTGCAGGGTGAAGGCGACCTTGCCGATCGTGTACTTGTCCAGGACGGCCTCCACCTGCTCGGGGGTGAGCTGGGCGCGCAGGCCCGTCATGAGCGTGTCGTGCACCGTCCTTGGCATGGCCGAATCCGCAATGATCTGGCGATCCTGCACCGAGAGGGGCTGGCCGGTGGCGGGGTTGATGCCGGCGGGAACCCCGGTGTACGGATGCTGGTTGTGCCAGTCGCGCACGGCCCGAAGGTGTTGCACGATGAGTGCCTGAACGCGCTCGGCCTTGGAGGCATCGTTGAGGGCCAGACCCTCCACCCAGCTGGCGGCGGTCTTGGTGAGTTCGGCCTCGGCCTTGTCTGAGGCCGCTGCCGGCTTGATTTCGGAGGCTGGAGCGGCAGTCTCGGCGGCGTGGGCCGCGGGGGCGGGAACCAGGCAGGACAAGGCTGTTGAAATCAGGAGAGGGCGGAAAGAGCGGAAATTCATGGCGTGAACGGCTGGGGGGGGGGAACGGAGGCGGGTTACACCTGAGAGAGACTCCAGGAGGGGGACAAAGATACATAATATGAAGGCCCCTGCCCCGTGTGCAGCCGCCGCGAAGACCGCAGCGGATGCGTGCCATTTTCCCCTCCCCCAGCCTTCTTGCCTTTGGACGCAAGTCGGTTTCCCTCAGGATCCGATCGCCGATCTCCGGCGCATCTCCCCGCACCGCCCAGCCCAGCCCAGCCCAGTCCAGTCCAGTCCAGTCCCGCCCAGCAATCCCTCCCAGCCGTCCCCCTCATGAGCCAACTCTTCTCACCCATCAGGATCAGTTCCCTCACGCTTCCCAACCGCATCGTGATCCCGCCGATGTGCATGTACTCAGCCAGGGAAGGCGTGGCGGGCCCCTGGCATGCCATGCACCTGGGCCAGCTGGCAGTCTCGGGAGCGGGCCTGCTCATTGTCGAGGCGACCGCCGTCTCCCCCGAGGGCCGCATCACGCCGGGCGACCTCGGGCTTTGGTCAGACGAAGCCGAGGCCGCCCTCACCAGGACGATCAGCGACATCCGCAGCTACTCCTCCACCCCTCTCTCCATCCAATTGGCTCATGCAGGGCGCAAGGCGGGCTGCGCCCTTCCCTGGAAGGGGGGAGCCCAACTCCCCGTCGAGCAGGGAGGCTGGCAAACTGTCTCCGCCTCCAGCCTCAGCTATGCCGGGACCGACCGCGCTCCCACGGCGCTTGACGAGGCGGGCCTCGAACGCCTGCGCCAGGCCTTCGCCCACGCGGCGGGCGCAGCGGCACGCGCCGGAGCCGACAGCGTCGAGCTCCACGCGGCGCATGGCTACCTGCTCCACCAGTTTCTCTCCCCGCTCTCCAACCAGCGCGAGGATGCCTATGGCGGCAGCCTTGAAAACCGGCTGCGTTTCCCGCTCGAGATCTTCGACGCCGTGCGCGCCGCCTTTCCCGCGGACAGGCCCGTGACGGTGCGTTTCTCGGCAACGGACTGGGTGGAGGGTGGCTGGGACCTGGGACAGTCGATCGTATTCAGCAAGGCACTACAGGAGCGCGGCTGCGCCTGCCTGCACGTCTCCAGCGGCGGCCTCTCTCCTCTCCAGAAGATCACGCCCGCCCCCGGCTTCCAGGTGCCGCTGGCGGCGGAGGTGAAAAAGGCCGTGGACATCCCCGTGATCGCCGTCGGCATGATCAGCGAACCCGAGCACGCGGAGGCGCTCATTTCCGAGGGCAAGGCCGACCTCGTGGGCATCGCCCGCGGCATGCTTTACGACCCGCGCTGGCCCTGGCATGCCGCCGCCGAGCTCGGCACGATGATCGAGCCGCCCCGCCAATACCTGCGCTGCCAGCCGGCAGGGCTGCCTCCACTGTTCCGCTGACACGCTCAGCTGCCCCGGAAGCCACTCCCCAAGCGTGCCCCCC
>JAHFTI010000494.1 GCA_023265535.1 Opitutaceae bacterium | reverse complement strand
AGCCATGTTGCACGCCAGGCGAAGGGCCTTGCGGACCTCCTCCGAGCAGGTGGGAAGGTTGGTGGTGCAATCGAGGTGGAAAATGATCCCGTTCAACCCCTGTTCAAGGCTGTCATGGATTTCACCCGCCAAGCGGTCGCGCTCGGCAAGGGTTGCGCTCTTCGCGGCCTCCGCCTGCAGCCTACCCATGGTGGCGGAGAGCTCCTCCGTGCGCTGGCGGACCCTGCGCCGGAGCACTTGTATCCAAACCACTGATACCAAGGCGGCGAGTGCGACAAGACTGGCGATGATCAGCGTGCGGCGCAGCACCCACCAGGAAGGGGTTTGCAGCACGACGAGGTCCGCCGCACCGCGCGGAAGGATACGCAGGGTGGGAGGTGCAGGCGAGGCACCGGAGACGGTGGGCAGCGCCCCAGCGGCGCCCCTGATGTTCACGCCAGTGAGCTCGACCGTGCTGCCTGCCGGCAGGGTGGCTGTCGGTGCACGGCCCCGCGGAAACGAGGCGTGAAACGCCTGCGTCCCCGAGTCCAGCTCCAGCGTCTCACCCTCACCGGCACCCCAGGTCGTCGCCACCGTGCCCCTGATGCGCACGAGGCGATTCAGATCGGAGCCCGACAAGGGTGTCTCCGACGGCGCAAGCAGGGGGGCCGGAGCGAGTCCATTTTCGATTCGTCTCGTAATCGCGTGCCTGAGCACGAGGCAGTCATCCGGACCCCAGTCGGGGAAGCCGGAGACCACGACGGTCTCCCCCACCTGCACCGAAGCCGCCGCGTCGAGCTCCAGTTTCGCCCCGGCGCCCGCGTCCTGGATGTAGACGATGCCCTGCTCCGAGTAGGTGACGACGCCGGACACCCGAATACGATGCCGGGATTGGCTGACGAGCCCGTCAGGGCCGAAGGAGCGCAACTCCTCGACCGGGCCTGTGAAAGGATCCGTGGGGGCGGGCACTTCCACCTCAAGGTGAGCCATGGAAGGGACCAGCAACAAGCGCTCTGCCTCGCTTGGGTACACAATCGCACCCCGGATACGCACCTCGGCATCGACGAGATGCGACAGCGAGGCTCCAGGCCAATTCGCCAAAGCGACGCTGAACAGCTCCCCTCGAGACTTTACCTGGAGAAGCCCCGCGGACGAGGCCGACCGCACGATTCCCTCCATTTCAATCCAGGTGCCCTCGCCGCGCCGTGGATGGAGGTACTGGGCAGGATGGCGGATGGGGGTGGGAAAGGCTGCGGGTCCAAGGGGAAATACATTGTCCGCGTACAAGGAAGTGGAGAAGGGATGCCAGCCGGGGTTGCCCGCCACCTCGACCATCTGCCCGGGTTTCACCGAAAACAGTCCCGAGGCCGCGTCCCGAGGAGTGAGCAGGGCGGCCGCCGACCTATCCTGGAAGGTCCAATAATGGCGACCCAAGACATCACCGCAAAAGGTGACCACGCCGCGCAACCGGAAGATGTCGAAGCCCCCCCATTGACCGCTACCGTCGTTCACTTGGGAAAGGTCGACCAGGGGCCGCCAGCTACGCTGCTCCCACGTCGCAGCGGTCTCGCGCGGCGGGCGGATGATGGAGGCGCCGACCACGGCCGCCTGCCCGTCACGCACCGAGGCATAACCGACGATATTGACCACTTCGCCCAGGTCGAAGGGCACCGTCTCGTTGGAAACCACCGCAATGGTGCTATACCGACGCTCGAGTTTGAACCAGACAGGGGTTCCATTTGGGATGGAATAATTGTTCGCCTGGCGGGTGGAACTCCCCTCACGGCCCCAGCGCCATTGCAGGCTTGAAGCGGAGCTGGCGCCATCGGAGGCAATGACCAGGTCGATGAATTGCCCCTCAGGTGCCAGCTGCTCGCGGATCATCAGGCCTGCCTTGGCATGCTGCCCAGCGGCGTCGAACGAGTCGAGCCGGGTGATGAGGGAACAGGGCCCGTCGACGGGCTGATACAGAAAGGAAAATTGGTCAGGTGCGTCCCAGATATCCGTTCCCACTCCATCGATCACTGTTTTGCCATCGGCAGTCTGAACCTGGCCGGCGATGGCAGGACGGCCAATATCCAACAGGTTCAGCTTGCCGGAAAAACCCTCGGAGTGGGAAAACACAGCCCTCGATCTGGTGGCCGGATGGCGGGAATTGACGGCGAAACCGACATAGACCCTCGAGGGCATCTCGTTCTCCAGCGGGGTCCCCACCGGAATCCAATTCACGCCATCCGTCGAGAGTGCGCCCAGAAAGACACCATCATCGCTGACCGTGACCACATTGCCCTGTTGAGCCACCACACGCCCCTTCAGCTTGATCGCAGTTTCGCGCGAAATTTCCTGCTCACCCTTGAGCAATTCTGAAATCCTGGTGAGCCTCGCCACGTTGGCGGGAGGCGCATGCGCGGTCACGACGACACCGTCGTTGGGCTTCAGCCATAGACGCCTGAGGGAGTTTGGATTGTCATGCGACCAGACCGACTCGGCCACGCCAATGACACGAATCCGACGACCGCGCAGGCCTGAGGGTGTGGGCTGCCGCCAATCGGACGCAATCACCTGAATCGACTCGCCGGCGTCGCTCATCTCCAAGGAAACATGGTCACCGGCGACACCGACAAAATCCACGGTCCCCTCAATTTCGCACCAGGCGAAATTGAGTCCATTCGGCATCTCCTGCCCGACCTTCAACTGCAGCGGTTCGGGAAGCACCCCCGAACCGACAACCTTCGCGGCCACCCCTCGTACTGACAAGACAGACTCCAGCCGTCGCGGCGCCAGCATTTCGTCAAGGGTGATGACCGGAACGTCGTTGTACAATTCTCGCAGCACGCCTGGTTGTGGGGAAACCTTGTCCGCGCTGTCGCCTGGACGTTCCTGTGGCCACGGACTCAGGTACCGACCCTCGATGACGGCGAGTGGCATTCCAGGCCCCTCCCAAGCCACACCCAAATGAGAAGGGCCTCCGGCCTGATGGTGAGCCGCCTCGATGTAGTAGGAGCGTCCCGCCTCGAGGAAGATGTCCTCGGAGCGCTGCGATGGGGTGCGGCTCCAGTCCTGCGGTCGCGTGTAGCTGAGTACGCTGGCGATCTGACGTCTGGAGCGCGCCGACGCATCACTGCCAAGAAGGAGGCGGGAGGAATCGTCACTGGTCAGGGAAAAGCGGTACACGCCTGTAGTGGGCGGATGAAGAAGCCCTCGGAATCGTGAGATGAAAATGCCTCCCTCCACCGACTGCTCCCAAAGGTACCTGGGCAACACCTCCCTATGGTGAGGTCGATCGGGAAACCTCGCCAAGTTATGAACATAGGGCCAGGAATCCGCGGCCTCCAGCAACACTTCCTGTCCTGCCTGCACCTCCAACTTGGAATCGCCCAGCTCAAAGGCGAGCGCACCGGTCTTATCCTGCAGGACGACGAGGTTTCGCGCAGGGTCCACCAAGGTCACCACACCGGTGACCCGCAGCGGGTGGGCTTCCAGGAGGTCCCACGACTGGCACGCCCGTATGTCTGCGACAGTCCCTGGCAAGGAGGAGCCCGCAGGCAGTGTGACTTGGGTCAGAATCAGGACCAGTCCCCAAAGGCCGGAAAAGAGAAGAGCACGCCTCCACCCCACAGGCAAAAACGGGGCAACGACAGGAAGACCAGTGGGGAACATGGGTCAGTGGAAAAG
>JAHFTI010000002.1 GCA_023265535.1 Opitutaceae bacterium | reverse complement strand
GGCCGGCGCAGGTCGGCGGCCGCCTCCTGGAACTGCTGCAGCGAGATGTAGACCTCGGCGCGATTCACGTAGGCCGCGGGCGACCGGCTGTTGACGCGGATGGCGTAGCCGAACTGCTTGATGGCGCGCTCTTCGTCGCCGAGCTTGTGGAAGATCACCCCGAGGGCCCGGTAGTAGTAGTCGTTCCTCGGATCGATGGCGACGAGCCCCTCGAACAGGGTCTTCGCCTCGGTGTTCTTCCCCTGCATCATGAAGAAGTAGCCGGTGTGGGCGATGGCGTAGAGCTCGTCATCCGAATAGCCCTTCAGCTCCTTCAACGTGATCTGGCCAGACGCCCATTTGGGTAGCAGCGACGGCAGCTTGGTGGGGTCGACCGGTTCCGGCACGTCACAGGAGTAACGCAGCGCGCATCCCGAGGGGAAGCCACGGCGATGCCGACGCACTGCGGCAATGGCCAGGAAATGTAGGATATGTACGGACTTGGATCGTGTTTGGATCACCTCCCGATGTCGGAGTGCCGCAACCGGGGGCGTCAGCCTACGATAACCTACCCGGACTTCCCGGAACCCCTCCGGGCGGTACGCAACAACACAGGAAGGCAGGAACATCATGGGACTCATTGGCGATGTCGCTGGCGCGTTTGGCATCTCGAAGACCGGCATCCTCGCGGGTGCGCTCAAGTTCGTCGGCGTCCCCGACAAGGTGGCACACGCGATCGGCCTCGCGGCTGAGCTCGCGCGTGGCTTCACCAAGGACGGCTTCGACTTCGACAAGGTGAACAAGGGTGCCCTCGCGCGGCACGCGTTGCGCGCCTTTGGCATCAACTCCCCCATGGCCACACTAGCTGCCACGGCTGCACTGAAGATGCTGCCCAAGGGCTTCTGCGGCGGGGCGCTGGCGTCGGTCGGCGCGCTCGCTGGGCCCGCGCTGGCGCTCACCGCGCTCGGCAGCCTGGGCAAGATGCAGCTCGGCATCGGCTCGCTCCTCACCGGCGCCGTCGGCCTTACGGGCATGGGCCCGCAGGACATCGGCGGCTCGATCCCGAAGTTCCTGTTTGGCAACAAGACTGCCGAGATGCGCCAGCTGACCGGCATGACCAGGAGCAACGGCGGCATGGGGTCGATGATGGCGAGCCTGCCGCGCCCCGCGATGTTCGAGGACATCGTCGCCGCGTTCATGATCGACGTCATCAAGGACAAGCAGGAGAACGTCGAAGGTCGTCTCAAGGAGCTCGACTCCAAGGACAACTCGGGCAAGAGCGCGGGCAACCAAGCCAAGGGCGGGTTCCTCAGCATGTTCTCGAGCAAGGGCAACCAAGCCGCGCAGGATGGCAACTCGGATAGCCGCAACATCCAGTTCGAAATCATCAAGAACGAGATCCAGAAGCTGTCCCAGATGCAGCAGGCGATGTCGAACGTGCTCAACACCATGCACGAACAGGCGATGGGCGCGATCCGCCACATCAAGGCCTGAGGTCGGCCAGCTGGAAGACGTCCAAGCTGGACGAGAAACGGCGCCACGAGCGCCGTTTCTTTTTGTGGGGGAGGCGTGTTAGCAACGTCCCCGCTTTCCGAGAGGCACAACGATGTCGTCGAAGACCCCACCCCCAGACCAGAAGGTGACGAAGGACTCCGGCAAGGCCGCCGCCCTCGACCGGGCGCTCGCGGCCAAGAAGGCCAAGGACGGCGACGGCAAGAAGAAGGTCTTCGATCCCCGGCGTGACCCGAAGACCTACACGCAGGACGAGCTGGTCGACATGATCAAGGGCGGCGAGGTCACGCCGACGTTCACGGACCAGAACCTCACCAAGTTCGTGCTCGGCGAGATCACCTGGGCGGAGCTGACCGGTCTCACGATGCAGGACGCCTACGCGTTCGCCGAGATCGCCTACAACCTGTTCGAGCAAGGCAAGTACGACCAGGCGCAGACCGTGGTCGAGGGCCTGGTCATCTCGAACCCGTACGATGGGTACTTCCACTCACTGCTCGGCTCCATCTACGGCAGGAAGGGCATGCACGAGGAGGCGCAGGAGGAGTACTCCATCGCGCTCGAGCTGAACCCGAAGGACCTCGCGTCGTACGTCAATCGCGCCGAGATCCTGTTGCAGCACGGCGAGATCGAGCGCGCGCTCGAGGACCTCAAGAAGGCCGTCGAGCTCGATCCGAAGGGCGAAGAGCCATTCGGCATCCGGGCGCGCGCACTGGCGCAGGCCACCGTGTCCGTGCTCGAGGAAGCCATGCGCGACCAGGGCATGGACGTGGGCAAGCTCAAGGCGCAAGGCGAGAAGATGGTGCAGAAGGAGCGCGCCGGCGCCAAGCCCGCATCAAAGGCGGCCGCCAAGGCCGCGCCCAAGAAGAAGTAGCGCCCTGACCGCGCTGCGGCTGCTCCCGGATGACGCTGCCGATTGGCGAGACCAGCTGCGTCGCGCCGCTCGCACGCGCGAGCAGCTTGAGCGCGCGCTCGCGCTGACCGAGGACGAGCGCGCCGCCGTCGATGCGCTCGTCCTGCGCGGCGGGCTGCCGCTTGGCATCACGCCCCACTTCCTCTCGCTTGTCGATCGCGATGACCCGCGCGATCCGCTGCGCTTGCAGGTGGTGCCTCGCGGCACCGAGCTGGTGCCCTCGACCTGGGACCGGCGCGATCCGCTCGGCGAGCAGGACCTCGAGGTCGTCCCGTTCCTGGTCCACCGCTATCCCGACCGCGCGCTCTTGCTCGCCACCGACCGCTGCGCGTCCTACTGCCGGTTCTGCACGCGCAAGCGCTGGGTGGGCCAGGGTCCGGCGCCCGGCCCCGACGAGCTCGACGCCGCGCTCGCCTACGTCGCACAGCACCAAGGGATCCGCGAGGTGATCGTGTCAGGCGGGGACGCGCTCATGCTGGCGGACGACAAGCTCGAGGCCATGCTCGCCCGGCTGCGTGACATCGCGCACCTCGACGTCGTGCGGCTCGCCACCCGCATGCTGACGTTCGCGCCCACGCGCGTGACGCGCGAGCTGCTCGCGGTGTTGCGCGCGCATCTCGATGTCCCGGGTGCCCCCGCCCTCTACCTGTTGTCGCACTTTAACCACCCGCGCGAGCTCGCGCCAGCGGCGCGCGCGGCCATCGGCGCGCTCGTCGACGCGGGGGTGCCAGTGCTCAACCAGACCGTGCTGTTGCGCGGCATCAACGACGACCGCGCAACCTTGGTTGAGCTGTTGCGCGCGCTCACGCGCCTGCGCGCGCGTCCCTATTACCTGCATCAGTGCGATCTCGCGGCCGGCACCGAGGCGTTTCGCGTGGCGCTCGACGACGCGCAGGCGCTCTACGGGTCGCTGCGGGGGGAGCTGTCGGGCCTGTCCATCCCCACCTTCGTCATCGACGTGCCGGGCGGCCTCGGCAAGGTGTCGATGGGGCCTGACGTCGTCGTCCGCGAGGAGGACGACGCGGTGGTGCTGCGCGGCTTCCGCGGCGGCACCGCGCGCTACCCGAAGCGTTGACGGCGCCACGCGCTGCAGTCGCGCAGGCCGGTCAGTAGGCCTGCGCGAATCGCTGTGCGTCGGTCGCTCCAGCTGAAGCCGCCAGGCTCTTGCCCGGTAGCGGCGCCGTCTTGATGCGCACGACGCTGCCGGTGACCTTGTAGCTGAGGGGGCTGATGCACCCCAAGGTGAGGCCGCCGATGATCA
>JAHFTI010000493.1 GCA_023265535.1 Opitutaceae bacterium | reverse complement strand
TGGCGGACCGCGTGGCGCAGTGGTTCGTGCCGACCGTGGGTGCGATCGCCGTGATCACCTTTTTTGCGTGGATCCTGCTGGGGCCGCAGCCCGTGCTGATCCACGCCCTCGTCAGCACCATGGCCGTGCTCGTGATCTCCTGCCCCTGCACGCTGGGCCTCGCCACGCCCGTGGCGGTGGTGACCGGCGTGGGCCGCGGGGCGCGCGCCGGAATCCTCTTCAAGGACGCGGAATGCCTCGAGCGCCTCTCGAAGGCGCAGGTGCTTTGCATCGACAAGACCGGCACCCTCACCCAGGGCCGACCGCGCGTGACGGCCCTCTACCCCGAGCCCGGCTTCACGGAGAATGAGCTGCTGCTGCTCGCCGCCAGCGTGGAAGCGCCGAGCGAACACCCGGTGGCGCGCGCCATCCTCGCCGAGGCGACTGAGCGCGGGATCCGGTGGGAGGCCTGCGAGAACTTCAGGGCCCTGCCCGGACACGGCGTGAAGGCCCTCGTGGCGGGGCGCGAGGTGGAGCTGCGCAAGGCGGACAGCAACTCCGAACCGCAGCTCATCGGAACGCTTGTCGAGTTGCATGCGGGCGGCGGCCTCGTGGGGCGCCTCCTCCTGGACGACGAACTGCGCCCCGAGGCGAAACAGGCCGTGCAGGAACTCCAGGCGCTGGGCCTGCGCATCGTCCTGCTGTCGGGCGATCGCCTGCCGGCCGTGACCGCCGTGGCGCGGCACCTGCGCATCGACGAGTTTCATGCGGGACTCAGCCCGGCGGCAAAGCAGGACCAGGTGGCCTCGCTGCGTGCCGAGGGCATGCGGGTCGTCTTCGCGGGTGACGGCATCAACGACGCCCCGGCCCTGGCGGCCGCGGACGTGGGTGTTGCCATGGGCTCGGGCACGGGCATCGCCCTGGCGAGCTCCAGCATGGTGCTGATGCACGCCGACCTGCAGGCCCTCACGCGTGCCGTGCGGCTCAGCCGGCACACGCTGCGCATCATCCACCAGAACCTCTTCTGGGCCTTCTTCTACAATGCCCTGTGCATCCCCTTGGCCGCAGGTGCCTTCTACCCGCTCTTTGGCTGGCAGCTCAGCCCGATGGTGGCCGGCGCCGCCATGTGCCTGAGCTCCCTGTGCGTGGTCACCAATGCGCTGAGGCTGAGGCGCGTGAAATTGGGAGATCGTAGCTGAGCCAGAACAGAAACGCAGAGCCGCACTCGACACGGAGGCAGGGGACTTGGCTGTTCCGGTCAGCCGCTTCCCTCAAACATGGGCTCAGGCGCATGCTTCACGTACTTGCTTGGCATCCAGCCTCTCTCCAGGCAGCGCACACGCGCGGCCAGGAAGGGAGGGGGGGATTTCGGGGCAGATTTTCAGGTACTAAAATATTGGCAGTAATATGAAAATCTGAGGTTTAATTGCTAAAATATTAGCAACTCAAAATGACACCCCTTTAGGGGGTGCCCAGAATCCCCAAAGTATTCGTCGTAAGGGGCCGGATAAAGATGCCCGGAGTGATGGAAGGGATGCGAGTGATGGGAGTGATTGTAGTGCTCGAGGGGCGCGAGTGATGGGAGTGCTTGAGGGGCGCGAGCGGCGAGATCTGCTCCAAGCCACGGGATTGTCAGGTCGAAGGCTTCGGATGCACGTGTGCGGACTTGCGGCAGTGCTGGGAGAAAGAGGCTCTGTGCCTTCGCCATTCCGCCCAGCCTGCAATCAAGCCCCTATAAGGTGGCACGCCGGCATGAAGAAGATGTGAAAATTGTTTTGAGGCGGGCGCGCATCCTGCATGCTGGTGCGCATGCGTCACACCTTTCGATGGATACTGACAGGACTCGCCCTGGCCACCGGCCTCCTCGTTTCCCCAGCCTCCGCCGTCATTCGCGTGGGTGAATATGCCTCGCTCACGGGCAAGGAGGCCGCCTTCGGCCAATCCTCACACAAGGGCACGCAACTCGCAATCGACGAGGCCAATGCCGCCGGCGGCGTGCTGGGCCAGCAGCTCGAGCTCGTCGTCGAGGACAACCAGTCCAAGCCCGGCGAATCCGTCACCGCCGTCAAGAAACTCATCGCCCGCGACCGCGTCGTCGCCGTCCTGGGCGAGGTCGCCTCGGGCCGCTCCCTCGAAGGAGCCAGCGTCTGCCAGGCCTTCAAGATCCCGATGGTCTCGCCCTTCTCCACCAACCCGAAGGTCACGCAGATGGGCGACCACATCTTCCGCGTCTGCTTCATCGACCCCTTCCAGGGTTCGCTGCTCGCTCGCTTCGCCAAGGAAAAGCTCAAGGCCGGCCGCGCCGCCGTGCTCACCTCCTCGCAGGCGCCCTACAGCGTTGGCCTCACCAAGTTCTTCACCGAAGCCTACACGGGACTGGGCGGCACGATCGTCGCCGACCTCAAGTACGCCGAGGGGGACAAGGACTTCAAGGCGCAGCTTACCTCCATCAAGGCCAGCAAGCCCGAGGTCATCATCGTGACGGGCTACTACACCGAGGCCGCCCTCATCTGCAGGCAGGCGCGCCAACTCGGCATCGAGGCCCCCATCATGGGCGGCGACGGCTGCGACGCCCCCGAGCTCATCCAGATCGGCGGCAAGGACGTCGAGGGCTTCCACGTCTCCACGCATTTCTCCGCCGAGAACAAGTCCCCGCGTGCCCTCGCCTTCATCCAGGCCTTCCAGAAACGCCACGGCGTGGAGCCCGACGCCTCCGCCGCGCTCGGCTATGATTCCGCCCTGGTCCTGATCGACGCCCTGCGCCGCGCCAACTCCACGCAGGCCCCCGCCCTGCGCGAGGCCCTCGCCAACACCCGCGACTTCGAGGCCGTCACCGGCAGCATCACCATCGACGCCCAGCGCAACGCCCGCAAGCCGGCCGTCATCCTCAAGGTCAGCGAGGGCAGGCTGCGCTTCGTCGAGACGGTCAATCCCTGAACATGAAGTGGCACCCTGTCGTTGCAGTCGCCTGACGGGAACCCAGTCCCATCCCCTCACGACAGCCACCATGGAGGCTTCCGCGCCCCCCGCCCCCAAACAGCCCCAGCCGATGACCCAACGCCTCAAGCTCGGTCCCTTCCCCCGCTGATGACCGAGCTCCTCCAACAGCTGCTCAACGGCCTCTCCCTCGGCGCGATCTATGCGTTGATCGCGCTCGGCTACACGATGGTCTACGGCGTGCTGCGCTTCATCAACTTCGCGCACAGCGACGTCTTCATGGTGGGCGCCTTCCTGGGCTACCACATCGGCGCCTTCTTCCCGGAGGCGAGCCTGGTCGGCGCCATCCTCACGCTGCTCGGCGCCATGCTCGGCTGCGCGCTCCTGGGCATGCTCATCGAGCGCCTGGCCTACCGGCCCCTGCGCCCCGCCCCCACGCTCAACGTGCTGATCACGGCGATCGGCGTGTCCCTGCTTCTTGAATACAGCGGCCAGCTCGTCTTCGGCGCCACCCCGCGCACCTTCCCGGCGGTGGTCCCCGTCACGAACCTCGAGTTCGCAGGCCTGGTGATCTCGAGCAACCAGCTGCTCGTCATCGTCGTCGCCTTCGGCCTGATGCTCGGCCTCCACTGGGTCGTGCACCGCACACGCCTCGGCACCGCGATGCGCGCCCTCTCGCTCAACCCGCGCGCCGCCTCCCTCGTCGGCATCAACAACGACGTAGTCATTTCCTTCACCTTCGGCGTC
>JAHFTI010000492.1 GCA_023265535.1 Opitutaceae bacterium | reverse complement strand
ATGTGCTGGCGGCGATCATGCTGAAGATCAGCATGCTGCAGAGTGACCGGCGCATGCCCTCGGAGGTGCATTCCAGCCTGACGCTGCTGGAGGCCTCGACGAAGCGGGCCGCGGACCTGACGCGCCAGCTCCTGCTGTTCGGGCGGAGGCAGCCGGCGAAGATGCTGCCGGTCGATCTCGATGCGCTCGTGGCAAACCTGCTCAAGATGCTGCGGCGGCTCATCGGTGAGACGATCCAGCTCGAATTCACGCCCGTGGCCAACCGCCATTGGGTGAATGCCGACTCGGGCATGATGGAGCAGGTGATCATGAACCTGGTCGTGAATGCGCGCGATGCCATGCCCCAGGGGGGGCGTATCGCGATCACGGTGGAGAGCCTGCCCCGCGCCGCACTTTCCGCGAAGGCGCCGGTGCATGGGCTGCAGCAGGTGGAGCAGTATCTCTGCCTCACGGTCACCGACACGGGAACAGGCATCGACGCTGAGACGCTCAAGCGGCTCTTCGAGCCTTTCTTCACGACGAAGCCGCAGGGCAAGGGCACGGGCCTGGGACTGGCCACGGCCTACAGTATTCTCAAGACTCACCAAGGGTGGATCGACGTCGAGAGCGAGCCGGGCCGGGGTTCGACCTTCCGCGTGTACCTGCCCATGATCGCCGCTCCCCGGAGCGTGGTGAAACCCGTGGAGCATGTGCCCGTGCCGCCTGCGCCGCGCGGGGCGGTGCTGCTGGTGGAGGATGACACGCTGGTGCGGACCTTCACGGCCCTCTCGCTCAAGAGTGCGGGGTATCCGGTGATCGAGGCGGCGGATGGCAGGGCCGCCCTCGCGCTGTGGAAGAACACGATGGCAGTGGTGGAGCTGGTGCTGACCGACATGGTGATGCCCTCGGGGCTCAACGGCTGGGATGTGGTGGCGGCGGTGCGCCAGGATCGGCCCAGGCTGCCGGCCGTGATCATGAGTGGCTACGCCTCGGACCTGCCGGCGGCGGCCCTCAAGCCGGAGACGGTGGTGGTTTTCCTCCAGAAGCCCTTCGACACCCCGAAGCTCGTGATGGCGCTGCGCAACGCGATTGCCAACATGCGCGGGTGAATGCGCTTGCCGGGCGGGGAGGGCGCGGCCTTTTTTCAGGACCGTGAATATCGGTTTCATCGGAGGAAGTTTTGATCCCGTGCATTTCGGGCACCTGTGCGCCGCGCAGGATGCGCTGGAGGGGATGAAGCTCGACAAGGTGGTCTTCGTGCCCACGGCGCAGTCGCCCCTGAAGGACGGCACGGCGAGGGCGACTGATGCCCAGCGGCTGGCCCTGCTGCGCTGCGCCATCGAGGGCATGAAGGGCTTCGAGGTGTCGGAGCATGAGCTGCAGAAGGGCGGGGTGAGCTACACCCTCGAGTCCGTGCGCCATTTCCGGCAGGTCTATCCGCACGACCGGCTCTTCTGGATCATCGGTGCGGACCAGTTTTCGCGGCTGCACCTGTGGAGCCGGGTGGGGGAGTTGGCGCGCCTGGTGGAGTTCATCTGCCTGGAGCGGCCGGGCCATGAGCTCGTGCTGCCCGTGCCCATCCCGGGCCTGCGCTGGCATCGCTGCCCCGGGCACCTGCTTGAGATCAGCTCCACTGAAATCCGCTCGCGCGCCGCGCGCGGGCTCAGCCTCTCTTGCCTAATGCCTCACAAGGCTGTTGTCTATCTGCAGGAAAACGCTCTCTATTCGACCACAACATGAATTCCGCCAGCCAAAATCCCGCCGTCATTGATACTGTCCGCCTGGTCTGCAAGGCTCTCGACGAGAAGAAGGCCGAGGACGTCTGCGTGATCAACGTGGGCAGCCTGTCCTCCATCACTGACTACCTGGTCATCGCCACGGGCACCTCCGAGCCGCACCTGCGTGCGCTGCGCGTGGAGCTGGAGAAGGCGCTCGACCAGGCCAAGGTTCGTATCATCGGAATGGATACAGAGCAGGGCAGCGGCTGGCTCGTCGTCGATGCCTTCGACGTGATGGTCCATATCTTCACCCGCGAGACCCGCGCCAACTACCGCCTCGAGACGCTGTGGAAGGACGCCGAGCGCATTCCCGTGGAGACGCTCGTGCCCGCCGCGGCCGCCGTTCCCGTGGCGCCCGATATGTCGGCTCCCGCCGCAGCCCCTGCCGCCGAGGGCGAGGTCGCCGCCGCTGCGTCCGCCTCTGAGCCGGTTGTCGCCGAACTTTCCGTCCCCGTGGCCGCCCCTGCCCCCAAGGCTGCAAAAGCCCCGAAGGCTCCCAAGGCTGCGAAGCCCGTCGAGGTCGCAAAGCCGGTCGAACCCGCCACGGGCGTGCAGGCGGCCGCGGTTGCCAAGCCGGCGAAGGCTGCGAAGAAAGCGGCCAAGGCCGTCAAGGCTGTGAAGGCCGCCAAGCCTGCCAAGAAGGCCTCCAAGGCTGCGAAACCCGCGGCCAAGGCTGTCGCCGTGAAGGCTCCTGCCAAGAAGAAGGCGGTCAAGGTCGCCAAGAAAGCTCAGGCGGTTTCAGGCAAGAAGGCTGTCAAGCAGGTCAAGGCGCCCGCCAAGCCCGCCAAGAAGGCGGCCAAGGTCTCCAAGGCTGCGAAGCCCCTGAAGGCTGCCACCAAGGCCGTCGCCAAGAAGGCTCCTGCCAAGAAGCTGGCTGCCAAGAAACCCGCTGCGAAGAAACCCGCTGCGAAGAAACCCGCGAAGAAGGTCTCCAAGCCCGCCAAGAAGGCTGCCAAGCCCACCAAGGCCGCCAAGCCCGCGATAAAGAAATCCGCTGTCAAAAAGCTGGCTAAAGCCAGCAAATGACAACGGTTCCCAAGTGGGGCTTTTCACAGTCTCTTAACAGAGAATAGAATTGCCGATATAGGGCAGTGGGCCTTAACTGGCTCATCGCTGGCGGCGTCGTCGTCAGTGTTTTTATCATCCAAATCCATACAAAAGAGTACTCCATGAATCGCAAAAACACCTCCAAGGGCTTCACGCTGGTCGAAATCATGATCGTTGTGGTCATCATCGGCCTGCTCGCCGCCATGGCCATCCCCGCCTTCCAAAAGGTCCGTCAGGCTTCCCAGGACAAGGCTGTCCTTAACAATGCCCGTCAGCTCTCCGGCGGCGCCGACCAGTACTTCCTCGAGTACGGCGTGTCCACGGTCGCCCAGACCAACCTCGTTGGCGCCAGCAATTACGTCAAGGCCCTCAACACCGTTGCTGGCGAGACCTATCCCGCCAACTTCACCCAGGGTCAGACGATCACCATCACCGGTGTGGCTGCTGCCCGTACGATCACCTTCGCTCCCTGAGCTCAAGGTTTAGTTTGATTTCTTGAATGCCGTCTGTGCACGCCACAGGCGGCATTTCTTTTGTTGAAACCGAGAGGTCGGACAACTGAGATATCCTTATGCGTCTTGCTGATTGGATAAGGGATAGGAAGTTGTGGCTGCTGCTGCTGACTTCCCTCCTGGCGTTGGTTCTGGGATTCGTGGCAATCAAGGGCAACGCCGCCATTCAGGTGGTGGGGCATGGGGGCTACTGGTTCGTATTGGTCACCTTCCTGCTTTGGGGGTGGTCGTTGTGGCAGTGTTTTGGGCAGAGCCTCCGGGCGCTCAGGTGGCGCACGCTCGACTACAAGCTGCACAGCCTGGTGGCGGCCTGCGGCACCCTGCTGCTCACCCATGAGTCCTTCGGATTCAAGAT
>JAHFTI010000054.1:7901-13316 GCA_023265535.1 Opitutaceae bacterium | reverse complement strand
CATCGTCGTCGCCTTCGGCATGATGCTCGGCCTCCACTGGGTCGTGCACCGCACACGCCTCGGCACCGCGATGCGCGCCCTCTCGCTCAACCCGCGCGCCGCCTCCCTCGTCGGCATCAACAACGACGTGGTCATTTCCTTCACCTTCGGCGTCGGCTCGGCCCTCGCGGGCGCGGGCGGCGTGCTCTACGCGATCAACTACCCGTCCATCGACCCGCTCATGGGCGTGATGCCCGGCCTGAAGGCCTTCGTGTCCGCCGTGCTCGGCGGCATCGGCAGCATCCCGGGCGCCGCGCTCGGCGGCCTGCTCCTGGGCTCCGCCGAGACGGCCGTCGCCGCCAGCCCGCTCTCCACCTACAAGGACGCCATCGCCTTCGGCGTGTTGATCCTGGTCCTGCTCTTCCGCCCCTCCGGCCTGCTCGGCCGCAACACCACGGAGAAGGTATGATCGGCCGCCGCCACCTCCCCACCCTGTTCCTGGTGCTGAGCCTCGTCGGCATCGGCGTCCTGTCGGCCAATTCCGGCGCGCTCAACCCCTACTTCCTGGACGTGGCGGTGGGCGCGGGCATCAACATCATCCTCGCCGTCTCCCTGAACCTGGTCAATGGCCACACCGGCCAATTCTCCCTGGGGCATGCGGGCTTCATGGCCGTGGGCGCCTACGCCGGCGCCGCAGTGACGCTCTTCGCCGGCCCCGCGGTCCTCGTCGGCACGGAGGCGGCGCTGCCCCACGCCCTGCTCTTCCTGGGCGCACTCACCGTGGCGGGCCTGGTGGCCGCCTTCGCGGGCCTGGCCGTGGGCCTGCCCTCGCTGCGCCTGCACGGCGACTACCTCGCCCTGGTCACGCTCGGCTTCGGCGAGATCATCCGCGTGCTGCTGCAGAACTGCGAACCGCTCGGCGGCGCGCTCGGCCTCTTCGGCCTGCCCGCCTACACGACGCTCGGTTGGACCTTCGGAGCGGCGGCGATCACCATCTACACGGTGCACATGCTCGTGAACTCCACGCGGGGGCTGGGCTTCCACGCCGTGCGCGACGACGAGCTGGCGGCGCGCGCCAGCGGCCTCGACCTCACGCGCATCAAGCTCAGCGCCTTCCTGGTCGGCGCCTTCTTCGCGGGCGTGGCGGGGGCGCTCTTCGCACACTTCAAGTTGTCCATCGACCCCAAGGGCTTCGACTTCACGCGCTCCGTCGAGATCGTCGTCATGGTCATCCTCGGCGGCATGGGCCGCACCTGGGGCGTGGTCACGGCGGCCGTCGTGCTGACGGTGCTGCCCGAGTACCTGCGCGAGTTTTCCGACTACCGCATGGTGTCCTACGCGCTCATCCTCGTCTTGCTGATGTTGCTGCGCCCGCACGGCATCTTCGGCGAGAAGCGCCCCACCCCGCCCCCACCCACCCGGCCATGAGCGAGCAACTCCTCAGACTCGACCGCGTGACGGTGCGTTTCGGCGGACTCACCGCGGTCAACGAGCTCGACCTCGCGGTGGCCCCCGGCGAGCTCGTCGGCATCATCGGTCCCAACGGCGCCGGCAAGACGACGGTCTTCAACGTCATCACCGGCGTGTGCCGCCCCGGCGAAGGCAGCGTCTCGCTCGACGGCGAGGGCATCTCCGGCATGCCCGTGCACGAGATCGCGGCGCGCGGCGTGGCCCGCACCTTCCAGAACATCCGCCTCTTTCGCGGCATGACCGTCTTCGACAACGTGCGCGTGGCCTGCCACGCCGGCCTCCCGCGCGGCCTGCACCACAGCCTCCTGCGCACGCGCGCCTGGGCGGCGGCCGAGGAGCAGGCCCGCCTGCGCGCCGACTCCCTGCTCGAGGTCCTCGGCCTCGCCGCGCGCCGCGCCGCGCCCGCCGCCTCGCTCTCCTATGGCGAGCAGCGCCGCCTCGAGATCGCACGCGCCCTCGCGCTCAAGCCGCGCCTGCTGCTGCTCGACGAGCCGGCCGCCGGCATGAACCCCTCCGAGAAAGCCGACCTCATCGGCCTCATCCGCCGCATCCACGCCGAGTTCGGCCTGGGCATCCTGCTCGTCGAGCATTCCATGAGTGTGGTCATGGGACTGTGCACGCGCATCGCGGTCCTCGACTACGGCCGCAAGATCGCCGAGGGCAGCCCCGCGCAGGTGCGCGCCGACCCGGCCGTGATCGAGGCCTACCTGGGCGAGAGCGCCCCCCACTCCTGACCGCCATGCTCCAGGTCTCCGCACTCTCCGTATCCTATGGGTCAATACACGCCGTCGACGGCGTGAACCTGAGCGTGCCCGCCGGCGCCATCGTCACCCTCATCGGCGCCAACGGCGCCGGCAAGACCAGCACCCTGCGCGCGATCTCCGGCCTCATCCCGTCCAAGGGACGCATCACCTTCAACGGCGAACCGATCAGCGGCCTGCCGCCCCACGCCATCGTGGCGCGCGGGCTTTGCCACGTGCCCGAGGGACGCCTCGTCTTCGCCAACCTCACCGTGCGCGAGAACCTCGCCATGGGCGCCTACCTCGAGCGCGACCGCTCGCGCGAGGCGCGCAACCTCGACTACGTCTTCACGATGTTCCCGCGCCTGCACGAGCGCCTGCGCCAGCAGGCCGGCACGCTCTCGGGCGGCGAACAGCAGATGCTCGCCATCGCCCGCGCCCTCATGGGCAACCCGCGATTCCTGATGCTCGACGAACCCTCGCTGGGCATCGCCCCGCGCCTGGTCCAGACCATCTTCGAAAAGATCCTCGCCATCAACCGCGAGCAGGGCCTGCCCATCCTGCTCGTCGAGCAGAACGCCCGCCTCGCGCTGGAGGTCTCCTCGCTCGCCTACGTGCTCGAGGGCGGCCGCGTCTTCATGGAGGGCCCCAGCCCCCGCCTGCGCGAGGACCCGACCCTGAAGGCCGCGTACCTGGGCGCCTGAGTGCGAAGGTCGGAGGTCGAACGTCGCCCTCCTTCGCTGCTCTGGCAGCTTCGGAGGGTGCCGCGAACGCGGCAGAGGGTGATTAAAGGCTTCTTTGGGTGACGGGGTTTTCAGCGTTGCCCCAGGGCGGGCTTCGTCTAGCTCCTTGGACCCATACCATGTCATATGTGAAGGAAGCCTGGAGCTCGCGTCTCGGTGTCATTCTGGCCGTTGCCGGCAGTGCCGTCGGCCTTGGCAATTTCCTCCGCTTCCCCGGACTCGCGGCGAAGTACGGCGGCGGCCCCTTCATGGTGGCCTACTTCGTGTCGCTCCTGCTCGTCGGCCTGCCCATCTGCTGGGCGGAATGGACGATGGGGCGCGAGGGCGGCGCCCGCGGCTTCCATTCCTCGCCCGGCATCTTCCGCGCCCTGCTCGGCAAACGCTGGACCCAGTACCTGGGGCTGCTCGGCGTGCTCATCCCGGTGGGCATCTACCTCTACTACGTGGTCATCGAGGCCTGGTGCCTGGGCTACGCCTACGAGGCGGCGCGCGGCACCCTCACCCAGCCGGGCTTCGACTACGCGGGCTTCTTCGCCAAGTACACCGGCATCGCCGCCGACGGCGGCGCCTTTCGCTTCAGCCCCGACTCCGCCGGCTTCTGGCTGGCCATCGTCTTCGGCCTGAATTTCTACTTCATCTACCGCGGTCTCTCCAAGGGCATCGAGAAGGTCTGCCTCTACGGCATGCCCCTGCTCATCGTGATCGCCCTGATCATCCTCGCCCGCGTGCTCACTCTCGGCACGCCCGACCCCGCACACCCCGAGCTCAACATCGACGCCGCCCTCGGCCGCATGTGGAATCCGGGCGACTGGAGCGCCCTGCGCGATCCCCAGCTCTGGCTCGCCGCCGCCGGCCAGATCTTCTTCACCCTCTCCGTCGGTTTCGGCGTGATCATCAACTACGCCAGCTACCTGCGCCGCCGCGACGACGTCGTTCTCTCCGGCCTCACCGCCACCGCCGCCAACGAGTTCTGCGAGGTCGGCCTGGGCGGCCTCATCACCGTGCCCGCCGCCTACCTCTTCTTCGGCGCGGCCGCCTCCGTGGGCAGCGTCTTCGGCCTGGCCTTCAACGTGCTCCCGGCGGTCTTCGCCCACATGCCCTTCGGCGCCTTCTTCGCCACCCTCTTCTTCTTCCTGCTCTTCATCGCCGCCATCACCAGCTCGCTCTCGATACTCCAGCCCGGCATCGCCTTCCTCGAGGAGGGCCTCTCCCTCAGCCGCAAGGCCTCGGTCTCCCTGCTCGGCTTCGTCACCGGCGTGGGCACCCTCATCGTCTGGTGGTTCAGCAAGGACCTGAAGGCCATCGACACGATCGACTTCTGGATCGGCACCGTCGCGATCTACGTGCAGGGCACGATCATGATCATCGTCTTCAGCTGGGTGCTCGGCGTCGAGCAGGGCTGGAAGCAGGCCCACGAGGGCGCCGAGATCCGCATTCCCGCCATCTTCAAGCCCATCCTCCGCTACGTCACACCCACCCTCCTCCTGCTCATCCTCTTCGCCTTCGTGCTCTCCAGCGCCTTCGGCTGGAACCTGAGCTTCAGCGCCCCCGTCTTCGCCCCCAGCTCCTACGTCACCGATCTCTTCGGCGACACCCCCAACCCCGTCGCCCGCTTCGTCGCCCTCTTCATCGTCATGCTCATCCTCTTCACCGCCCTGCTGGTGCAGCTCGCCGGGAAAAAGTGGGATGTCCGGGAAGAGAAAAAGGCTGTATCCGTCTCCTGACTTCCTTCCCATGACCACCGCCGGCTGGATCACCCTCATCGCCTCCGTCGGCAGCACCACCCTGCTGCTCGCCTGGTGCATCTACAAGGTGCTCACCGCACCCTCCCGCGACCACGAGCTCGCCCACGTCGAACCCATCGACGTCGACAAGGCCGACGAACGCTAAAACACCCCACTGCGGCAGCCGTGGCCGAAGACGTCAGTGCTTGACTCTTGACACGGCCCGCCGTGTCAAGAGTCAAGCACTGACGTCTTTATGCCCCTGCCCGCCCCCATCGCCGCGCTCTCCTCCTGCACCGCCGAGTTGCGCGACCTGCTCGTCGCCTGGTGCAACGAGAACTCGGGCAGCACCCACGAGGCCGGCCTGCTGCGCATGGCCTCCCGCCTCGAGGCCTCCTTCGCCTCCCTCCCCGGCGTCACGGCACGCCGTATCACCCTTTCCACTACAGGCGCCCCGGCCCTGCTCTTCTCCGTCCGCCCCCACGCCGCCCGCCGCCTGCTCTGCAGCGGCCACTACGACACGGTGTACGAGGCCTCCCACCCCTTCCAATCCTGCGGCGAGCTGCCCGACGCCCGCCTCGGCGGCCCCGGCGTCGCCGACATGAAGGGCGGCCTCGTCGTCCTCTTCGCCGCCCTGCGCGCCTTCGAGCAGCTGCCCTCCGCCCCCTCCCTCGGCTGGGATGTCCTCCTCACCCCCGACGAGGAAATCGGCTCCCCCCACAGCGGCGACACCCTGCGCGCCCAGGCCGCCGGCCACGA
>JAHFTI010000054.1:0-7891 GCA_023265535.1 Opitutaceae bacterium | reverse complement strand
GGCACTGGCGTCCTCGTCGCCACCTGCCACGGGCGCGCCGCCCACGCCGCCCAGCAGCCCAACCGCGGCCGCAACGCCATCGTCGCCCTCTCCGAATTCCTCCTCCGCGCCGACGCCCTCCCCGCCCGCTTCCCCGGCACGCTGCTCAACATCGGCTCCATCACCGGCGGCGGCCCGGTCAACGTCGTGCCCGAGCTCGCCTCCGCCCAGCTGAACATCCGCGCCGCCACCGTCGCCTCCGGCCAGGCCCTGCTCGCCGCCCTCCACGAGGCGGCCGCCGACATCTCCTCCCGCGAGGGCTTCCGCCTCGAGCTCAGCGGCGGCTTCGAGCGCCCGCCCAAGGAATGCCGCCCCGCCGAGGAGCAGGTCTTCGCCCTCTACCAGGCCGCCTTCGCCCGCCTCGGCCTCCCCGCCCCCGGCTGGCAGGACGTCGGCGGCGGCTCCGACGGCAACCTCTTCTCCGAGGTCGGCCTGCCCAACCTCGACGGCCTCGGCGTGGTCGGCGGCCAGCTGCACAGCGCGCAGGAATACTGCGAACCCGCCAGCCTCGTCACCCGCGCCCAGGCCGCCGCCCTCCTGCTCGAGGCCCTCGCCGGCAGCCCCGTTCGGACTGGGTAAAAATCCTGCAAAAAAACGGGCTGGTTTCGGGTTGCCGCCCCAGGGGACATCCGCTACACATCCCGCTCGCCGTGCGATCCTTGCCATCGGAACGCACCCACCATGAGTTTGCCCTTCCGCCAGCCACCACACTCACGCAAGCCAATGATCTGGCTGGGCGCACTGGTCTGGACCAGTCTCATGGGTGGCATCGTCTGGGTCGAACACAACTCCGCGCAGCAGATGCGCAGCACCCTCGCGCTCACCCACGCACGCGCCAGTTACGAGAAGGACCTGTACTACCGCTTCTCCTCCGTCGAGGGGCCGAACGCCCGCCGCGATCCCAAGGCGCCACCCGTACACGACCTCGCCCGGCACCATTTCGACCACGAATCCCATCTCGTCATCCGCCATGCCTCGCGCCCCGAGAACGACCCCGACGAATGGGAATCCGCCGCCCTCGCCCGCATGGAGGCCGGCGCCCCCGAGGTCCACGAGACCCTCCTGAAGGCCGACACCCCCGTCCTGCGCTACCTCGGCCCCCTGCTCACGCAGAAGGACTGCACCCACTGCCACACCAGCTTCCAGCCCGGCCAGCTGCGCGGCGCCCTCAGCCTGCGCATCCCGCTGCAGAACCACTGGAGCAGCGCCCTCGACTCCCAGTCCCACAAGAATTTCGCCATCTACGGTTCCATCTGGCTGCTCGGCCTCGCCGGCCTGGGCTGGTTCTACGCCGGCCTCAAGCATGACGAGGAAGACCTCGAGCAGTCCTTCGACGCCGTCAGCAAGAGCGAGCAACGCCACCGCGCCCTCTTCGAGCACGCCCCCGTCGCCTACCACATTCTCGACCCCGAGGGCCGCCTCATCGCCGCCAACGAGGCCTGGTGCTCCCTCACCGGCCGCAACATCGAGCTGCTCCTCGGCACCCCCTTCTCCGCACTCATCGCCGAGGCCGACCAGGGCCGCCTCTCCACCATCTACCCGCGCCTGGCCCTCACCGGTTTCTTCCACAACGAGGAACTGCGCCTCATCCGTCCCGACCTCTCCCTCGCCGCCCTCCACCTCAGCGCCCGCGCCGAGAAGGACCACACCGGCGCCTGCGTGCGCATCCATTGCGTGTTGCGCGACGTCACCGAGCAGCGCCGCGGCCAGGCCGCACTCGAGCAGAGCGAGTCCCGCTACCGCCTCATCGCCGACAACACCACCGACTTCACCTTCATCTACAACAACGTCACCGACCGCTTCGAGTACGCCAGCCCCTCCTGCCACCGCCTGCTCGGCATCCGCCCCGAGGAGGCCATCGGCCGCCCCCTCACCCATTTCCTCGCCACCGACTCGGCCCGCTTCATCGCCGAGGCCCACCCCAAGCGCATCGCCGCCGTCCTTCAGGGCGACCACAGCCAGCTCAGCCAGACCTACGAGATCAACCTGCTCAGCCCCCGCCACGTCCTCATCCCCGTCGAGGTGCAGAGCACCCTCCTCCTCGACGAGGGGGGCAACCCCTCGCGCATGATCGGCGTCGGCCGCGACATCACCCGCCGCCGCCAGTACGAGCAGGCCCTCTCCGACCACTCGCGCCGCCTGCGCAGCATCATCGACGGCAGCCACGCCGCCTACCTGCGCGTCTCCCCCGAAGGCACCTACCTCGACGTCAACCGCGCCTGGCTCGACTTCCACGGCTACACCGACCGCACCGAGGTCATCGGTAAGCACTTCAGTCTCACCCAGGTCGAGGAGGACCTGCCAGCGGCGCAAAAGCTCCTCGACCGCCTCCTCAGCGGCCAGAACGTGCCCTCCGGCGAATTCTCGCGCCGCTGCCGCGACGGCTCCGTCGGCTACCACTCCTATTCCCTCGCCCCCGTCTTCGAGGAAGGCCGCATCGTCGGCGTGGAGGGCTTCCTCATCGACACCACGCAGCTGCGCCGCGCCCGCGCCGAGAGCGCCATGCTCTTCAACGAGATGATCGACGCCTTCGCGCTGCAGGAGGTCATCTGCGACTCCTCGGGCCGCCCCGTCGACTTCCGCTTCCTCGCCGTCAACCCCGCCTTTGAGCGCATCACCGGCCTGAGCGCCTCCGCCGTCGTGGGGCATACCGCCCTCGAGGTCCTGCCGCGCATCGAGACCTCCTGGATCGAGCGCTACGGCCGCGTCGCCCTCACCGGCGAACCCCAGAGTTTCGAGGAATGGTCCGAGGCCTTCGGGCGCCACCTGCTCGTCTCCGCCTTCCAGCCCGCCCCCGGCCGCTGCGCCTGCGTCTTCCTCGACGTCACGGACCGCAAGCGCGCCGAGGCCAAGCTCGCCTACGACGAGGCCGAGCTCACCGCCATCCACGAGCACATCCCGCTCATGGTGATCCTGCTCGACGCCGACCGCCAGGTGCGCCGCGCCAACCGCGCCGCCAAGGAATTCGCCGAACAGACCGGCATGGTGCGCGACCACACCAGCCCCGGCATCCTACTGGGCTGCTTCAACGCCCTCCACGGCGACACTCCCTGCGGCCAGGGGCCCGACTGCGCGCATTGCCCCCTGCGGCTCGCGATCAACGACTCCCTCGACCACGGCAGGGCCCACCAGTCCGAGGAAAGCACCCTGCTGGTCATCCACGGCGAGCAGCCCACCGAGATCATCCTGCGCTTCTCGACCGCCCAGGTGACCGTGGGCGCCGAGCTGATGGTGCTGCTCTGCATGGAGGACGTCACGCACCTCAAGGAGACCGAGCAGCACATCCGCCGCCAGGCGGCGCTGCTCGACATCACCGCCGACGCCATCTGCGTGCTCTCGCCCACCTGCACGATCGAGTTTTGGAATCGCGGCGCACACCGCATCTTCGGCTGGGCCGAGCGCGAGGCGATCGGCTGCGACTGGGAAACCCTGCTCTTCAAGCGCGAGTCGCCCCCGTTCCGCGACGGCTTCGCGAAGGCCCGCGAGAACGGCGAATGGATGGGCGAGCTGCGCGCCTTCACGCGCGAGGGCTCCGCCCTGGTCCTGCAATGCCGCGCCTCCCTCATCACCGAGGACACGCGCCACCCCGACTCCGTCCTGCTCGTCTGCAGCAACATCACCGAGGCGAAACGCATGGAGAACCAGTTCCTGCGCATGCAGCGCCTCGACAACCTCGGCTCCCTCGCCAGCGGCATCGCGCACGACCTCAACAACGTGCTCGCGCCGATCCTGATGAGCGCCGACCTGCTGCCGCCCCTCATCGCCTCCGCCGAGCACCAGCCCCTCGTGAGCATGTTGCGCGACAGCGCCAAGCGCGGCGCCGAGATCGTCCAGCAGCTCCTCGTGTTCAGCCGCGGCACCGAGACCCCGCGCCACCCCATCGAGCTGCCGCGCCTGCTGCGCGAGCTCAGCCTCATCATCAACCAGACCTTCCCGCGCAACATCCACCTCTCGCTCAACTGCCCCGACCAGGTCTGGCAGATCATGGGCGACAGCACGCAGCTGCACCAGGTCCTCCTCAACCTCTGCGTGAATGCGCGCGACGCCATGCCCGACGGCGGCCTCATCGGCCTCTCCGTGGCCAACTGCGAGGTCGACGCCCACACCGCCGCGCAGTACACGGACGCCGCCACCGGCTCCTACGTGCTGGTCAAGGTGACCGACAACGGGCAGGGCATCCCGCCCGAGATCATCGACAAGATCTTCGATCCCTTCTTCACGACCAAGGCGCCCGGAAAGGGCACCGGCCTGGGCCTCTCGACCGTGCTCGCCATCGTGAAGAGTCACGGCGGCTTCACCACCCTCTCCTCGCAGGTGGGCGTGGGCACGGAGTTCCGCCTCTACCTGCCCGCCGCCATCAAGCCCGCCATCCCCGCGGCGCAGGCAGAGCTGCTCCCCGACCTGCGCGGCAAGGGCGAGACCATCCTGGTCATCGACGACGAGTCGAACGTGAAGGACCTCCTGCGCCTCGCCCTCCGGACGCACAACTACAATGTGCTGCTCGCCTCCGACGGCGCCCAGGGCCTCGCCCTCTACGCCGAGAATCCGCCCGCGATCGACGCCGTCATCACCGACATGATGATGCCCCACCTCGACGGCCGACTCTGCATCCAGTGCCTGCGCCAGATCACGCCCGACATTCCCGTCGTCGCAATGAGCGGCATGCACGACCAGCAGAGGGTCCTCGACAAGCTCGGCGAGCCGAACCTCCGTTTCATCCTTAAACCATTTACGGTCAAGGCCATGCTCTCGCTGCTGCGGGAAGCACTCGCCTCCCGCCACTAGGCCTCTTTCATACCACCTGCAATTGCCCGCTTCAGCAAAGGTCCTGCCATTGCCCGACCTTCACGCGCACCGCTCCGCCCGCCGCCCTTCCCTCTCCCCTCTCTCCGCTCCCCTCCCCCCCGTCCCTCTCCCCTTTCACTCTCCCCCTCACACGCCCACGCGCCCGCCATGCCCACCCGAATTTTTATTGTTGATGACCACCAGATCGTGCGCGACGGGCTCAAGCTCATCCTGGGCGAGCACCCGGGCTTCGAGATCGTGGGCGACGCGCCCAGCGGCCAGCAGGCGATGGAGGAGATCCTGCGCCTCTCCCCGGATTTGGTGACGCTCGACATCGAGATGCCCGGCATCGACGGCATCGCCCTGGCCCGCCAGATCAAGGCGCAGGCGCCCCACATCCGCGTGGTCATCCTGAGCGCCCATGCCGAGGCCCACTTTGTGCGCGACGCGCTGCAGGCGGGCGTGACCGGCTATCTCCTCAAGATCAACGCCGGCCGCGACCTGGTGAACGCGTTGACGACGGTGATCACCGGCCAGATCTACCTTTGTCCCGAGGTGTCCACCGTGGTGGTCCGCGAGTACCAGCGCCACGTGCACACCAGCCCCTCCTCCGCCTCGGGGGTGCTTTCGGAGCGCGAGCGCGAGATCCTGCGCCACATCGCCGATGGCAACACCACCAAGGCCATCGCCCTCGCCCTGGGCGTGAGCGCCAAGACCGTCGAGGCCCACCGCCTCAACATCATGGCGAAGCTCAAGATGAACAGCATCGCCGAGCTGACCAAGTACGCCATCCGCGAAGGCATCACGCAGCTGTGAAGGCTTGGCGGCCCCGTCCGCAGCCCCTTCCACAGCAGAACCGCTTGTAGGTTGGTGTTTGCCCACACCCGCCCCCTCCATGGAACGCTCCCAATCGGAGCTGGATAGTCTGATGCCCCCTGCACGGCGAAACCGCTTCTGGGTTGACGGTTTGCCCCCCCCCAGCTCCGCGGCTTTCGGAGTACTGCATTTCCGACCCTAACTATTAGTTAGGGTACCCGGAAGAGGGGCGGACTCACATGGGGTGCCTAAACAGCAAGGCGTGAGCGGCAATTTCAAGTAATCCCCCTCGCACGCTGACTTTGCCTGCGTGGACTGAAGGCGCGTCGCAGGCCCGCCTTCTTCCGCAGCTACCCTCAGTTTTTTAGTTTCCAAACCTCATTCCCAGCGTCTGGCTAGGGTTATGGTGTCGCCCAGCTCTCCCCTCCCCCACGAGCCCTCCGCGCAAGGCGCTGACCCGCAGGCCCACGCGGGCACGCAGCAGGCCCACGCGCCCGCCCCCGGTTCCTGGGTGCGCAGTGCCGCCCTCGCCGCCGTCTTCGGCAGCATCGCCCTGCTCCTGCCCGCCGGCTGCAAGCCCGCCGCCCAGGCAGGCAAGGGCAACGTCACTCCCGCCGCCGACCGCGTCCAGTCCGTCGAGGTCGTCAAGCTCGAGCGCCGCGACCTCTCCGAGCTGCTCACCGTCGTCGGCTCCCTCGCCCCCAACGAGTCCGCCGAGCTGCGCGCCGAGATCGCCGGCCTGGTCCGCTCCATCCACTTCGAGGAAGGCATGTCCGTCAGCGCCGGCCAGCTGCTCCTCAAGATCGACGACTCCGAACTCTCCGCCCTCGTCACCCAAAGCGAAGCCCGCTTCCGCCTCACCGAACTGAACCTCCAGCGCTCCGAGGCCCTGCGCGCCACCCAGTCCAACACCCAGGCCGACCTCGACCGCGCCCGCAGCGAATTCTCCTCCGCCAAGGCCGAGCTCGCCGTGCTCCGCCTGCGCCTCGCCAAGACCGAGATAAAAGCCCCCTTCGACGGCGTCATCGGCAGCCGCTCCGTCTCCGTCGGCGACTACGTCTCCACCACCACGCCGATCACCACCCTCGACGACCTCAGCCGCCTCAAGCTCGACTTCCAGGTCCCCGAGCGCGTCCTCTCCAAGGTCCATCGCGGCACCTCCTTTGTCATCCTCCCCAGCACCCTCAACCGCGAGGAAAACGCCGCCCCCATCCGCGGCGAGGTTTACTTCGTCAGCTCCGCCATCGACCGCAACACCCGCTCCAGCCAGGTCAAGGGCCTGCTCACCGCCCCCGACACCCGCCTGAAGCCCGGCATGTTCGCCAACATCGAGGTCGTCCTCGAGCAGCGCAAGGGCGTGCTCACCGTCCCCGAAAGCGCCCTGCTCACCACCGCACAGGGAGCCTCCCTCATTCTCGTCACCGCCAAGGGCAAGGACCAGGTCGCCGAATTCACCCCCGTGCGCGTCGGCCTGCGCACCCGCGGCTACGCCGAGGTCGAGGCCCTCAAGGGCACCCTCAGCGAGGGCACCGAAGTCGTCGCCTCCGGTGTAGGCGGCCTCATCCTCTACCCCGGCGCCAAGCTCGCCCCCCGCCCCCTCAACGCCAAGCTTCGTCCGTAACGGCGTATGATCCTTTCCGATCTCTCCATCCGCCGCCCGGTCATCTGCCTGGTGGCGTCCATCATCATCATCATCGTCGGGCTCCTGGCATTCCAGAAGCTCCCGGTGCGTGAGTACCCGAGCATCGACCTGCCCGTCGTCTCCATCGAGACCTACTACCAGGGCGCCTCCGCCGAGGTCGTCGAGAACAAGGTCACCGAGGTCATCGAGAAGGAGGTCGCCGCCATCGACGGCCTGCGCACCATCCGCTCGAACTCCTCCGAGGAAAGCTCCCGGATCACCCTCGAGTTCAACATCGACCGCAATGTCGACGAGGCCGCCAACGACGTGCGCGACAAGGTCAGCCGCGTGCGCTCCCGCCTCCCGCGCGAGATCGAGAACGTCCAGGTGTCCAAGGCCGACGCCGACGCCCAGCCCATCATGTCCCTCTCCTTCAATTCCGCGAAGTACTCGCGCCTGGAATTGACCGAGATGGTCGAACGCATCGCCGTCCAGCGCCTCCAGACCATCCCCGGCGTCTCCAGCGTCGGCGAGCGGGCCCAGCCACAACAGGATGGTCGCCGGTTTGAACCGTGGCTGCAGCAGGACGTAGTCGCCGTAGCGGCTCACCATGTACGCAATCACTTGGTC
>JAHFTI010000491.1 GCA_023265535.1 Opitutaceae bacterium | reverse complement strand
ATGAGGGCGCCGGGGGAGGCCACATTGTGGGGCACCCGGAAGAGCCGCATGAGCAGGTAGGCCAGGCCGGAGTTGAAATAGACCTGGATGAGGATCGGCACGGCGAGGAGCAGCACGGCAACCCAGTTGCGCAGGATGTTCTCGGCCTGGAAGGCGAAGATCAGCACGAGCGTGGCGAGCAGGGCAACGATGGTGACGGGCTTGAAGACGGGAAGGAAGCGCCCCTCGAACCAGGCGGCGCCGCGGCTGCGCAGGAGCAGGCTGCGGCTGAGCCAGCCGGCGGCGAGGGGGATCACGATGAAGACGACCACCGAGGTGACGAGCACGCCCTTGGGAACGACGACACCGCTCACGCCGACGAGGAACATCACGATGGGGGCAAAGGCCACGAGCATGATGAGGTCGTTGATGGCGACCTGCGCCAGGGTGTAGGCGGAGTCGCCATCGGTGAGGTAGCTCCACACGAAGACCATGGCGGTGCAGGGGGCCGCGGCCAGGATGATGAGGCCGGCGGAGTAGTCCTTGGCGGCCTCGGGAGTGATCCAGCCCAGGGTGTCGCTGAAGAGCAGCCTGATGAAGAGCCAGCCCAGGAGGGCCATGCTGAAGGGCTTCACGAGCCAGTTGACGACCAGGGTGACGATCAGGCCGCGGGGGCGGCGGAACACCCCGTGCAGGCTGCCGAAGTCGATCTTCAGCATCATCGGGTAGATCATCAGCCAGATGAGCACGGCGATGGGGATGTTCACATGGGACTCGCTGCCGAATTCCCAGGCGGCGAGCGTGCGCGTGAGGCCGGGCAGTAGTTGTCCGATGGATACGCCGACCAGCATGCATGCGAGCACCCAGAGGGAGAGGTAGCGCTCGAAGAAGTCGAGACGCTTGACGGAGGGGGCGGTCATGGCGGGGACTCCGTTCAGCAGCAACCCTTGGGACCACAGCCGCAGCCGCCCTTGGAGGGCTTGTCGGGGGCGGGAGCGGGAGCGGGGGCGCGCACACCGAGGGCACCGTAGCCACCGATGACGACCCGGCGGATGGGCTTGCCCGTCTGGGGATGGGTGCTCAGCGCAGGGTCCGTGGGTTCCTGCTGGAATTCAAAGTACTCGGGCTCCTGGCCCTCCTTTTCGGGGATGCTGGCGTAAACGTAGGTGTTCATGGTTGGGCGGATTTGGATGTGGAAATAAAAAGGCGGGCGAGGGCCTCGGGGCCGACGGGCTCCTGCTCCAGCCAGGGGAAGGCACTGGTGCGGGCGGAGAGGCGAAGGGCGACCTCCTCGAAATAGGGCTGCTCGCGGCGGGCGCGCTCGGAGAGAAGCGGGTCGCTTGTGTGACAGAGGGCGAAGGACTGGTTGATGAGCCAGGCGAACGGCTCGATGCCGGCGCGCCGGAGATCCTCCTGCAGGGCGGCGGCCTCGTGCACGGGTGTGGCCTCGGGAAGAGTCACCAGCAGGACGCGGGTGAAGGCCGGATCGCGCAGGCGGGGGAGCAGCTCGCGCACAGCCTCGGGGATGGACTCGCGGGCCTGTCGCCCGAGCTCCAGGTGGTAGGATTCGGTGGCATCGAGTAGGAGCAGGGTGTGCCCGGTGGGGGCGGTATCGAGGATGACGAAACCCTCGCTGGCGCCCGCGACCGTGCGAGCGAAGGCACGGAAGACCGCGACCTCCTCGGTGCAGGGGGAACGCAGGTCCTCCTCGAGCAGGGCGAGGCTCGAGGCGTCAAGGCCGGCCCCCTGGCTGGCGAGGACCTCGGCCACATAGAGACGGGTTTCCTCCTGCGGATCGATGCGCGAGACACGCAGCAGGGGCTGGCTGCCCGAGAGGGTCGGGACCAGATGGGCAGCAGGATCGGTCGTGGAGAGCAGCACGGGATGCCCCTGCCGGGCCAGGGAGACGGCCAAGGCGGCGGCCAGGGTGGTCTTGCCCACGCCCCCCTTGCCCATGGTCATGATGAGCCCACGGCCCGCGGAGCTGAGCTGTGCCAGCAGCGCCTCGGGTGCGAGAAGGGCGGGCAGTTGGGCGCGGGGGCCCGGGAGCGCCTCCGGGACAGGAGCATCGTCGAGCAACTGGCGCAGGCTGGCCAGTCCCAGAAGATTGTTGGGACGCAGGGGCACCCGGTAATGGGGGAGGCTCGCGATGAAGTCCGCATGCGCCTCAAGGGCCTGGGTGCCGCGCGCCTCCAGGGCTAGCGCGACGGGATCATCCCGACGGGACGCGGCAAAAAGGGCGTTGAGCACCAGGACCTGGTTGCGGATGCCCACCTGGGCAAGCTCGTGTGAGCTGCGCTGGGCCTCGCGCAGGGGGGCGTTCTGGGCGCGACTCACGAGGACCACGCGCGTGGCGGCGGGATCCGCGAGGGTCTTCATCGCCTGGTCGTACACTCCACGCTGGGCATCGAGGCCCGCGAGGGGGCCGAGGCAGGAGGTTCCGGTGGTGTTGTGGTCCAGGAAATGGGTCCAGGCCCTGGGCAGCAGCATCAGGCGCAGGGTGTGCCCGGTGGGGGCCGTGTCGAAGATGACATGGTCGAAGTCCGCGGTGCAGGCGGGATCGCCGAGCAGGCGCGCAAACTCGTCAAAGGCGGCGATCTCCATGGTGCAGGCGCCGGAGAGCTGCTCCTCCATGCTCCGCAGCGCCGACTCGGGAAGCAGGCCGCGCAGCGGGGAGAGGATCTTCTCGCGATAGAGGCGGGCCGCCTGGGCGGGATCGATGTTGAGCGCCTGCAGCAGGGGAGCGTCCTTGACGGGACGGGCCTCGCGGGCGAGCGGGGTGTCGAGCACCTCGTCCAGGTTGGAGGCGGGGTCGGTGCTCACCAGGAGCACACGACGTCCGCGGGCGGCCAGGGCCAGCGCCACGGCACAGGCGAGGGAGGTCTTGCCCACCCCACCCTTGCCGGTGAGGAAGAGGTTGCGGGGGGCCGACCCCAGCAGGTCGCTGAGAGGACGGACGCTCATGCGCCGGCCCCGCTTCCCGCCTGCGCCATCCAGCGGGCGTACAGTTCCGTGTCGGGATAGGCGGCCTTGAGCTGGAGCTCACCGTCCACGAGGAACAGGGGAAGGGCGGCGACGCCCTCGGCATCGAGGAGGGCCTTGACCTTCGCGTTCCTGACAAAGGCCATGGGCTGGTGGGCCAGGTTGTAGCGCTCCACGCGCACGCCGGTCGAGGCGAGCTGCGAGAGGAAGCCCGCGAGGCGGGGAAGCGCGGGATCGACATCGGGTCCGCAGACACCGGTGGAGCAACACATCGCGGGATCAAACACCTGGAGCAGTTTCATGGTAGTGATTTATTGGATACCCAGGGCTCAGCAGGAGCTGCCGGGGCTGCGCACACACACGGGTGTCTCGCAGCCGAAGGCGGCCCGGACGCGGCGGAGACGCTGGGCGTCCTCGCGGAAGACCTTTTCCTCGCGGGCGCAGTCCTGCAGGCAGGCAAGGTTCGCCTCCAGCTGGGCCGGGCGGCGCGCGGGAAGGCGGTAGATCATCATGTTGGCGCAGCGCTCGCTCTCAACCAGTCCGCTGCGGCGCAGGTAGGCGAGGTGCTTGGAGATCTTCACCTGCGGCTCGCGCAGGATTTCCTGGAAATGGCAGACGCAGAGCGGGCCATCGAGCAGCAGGTGCAGGAGGCGAAGCCGGGTGCGGTCACAGAGACATTCGTAGATTCTGACCAGGTCCATGGCTTAAACATGCCTGTG